>NZ_JABULD010000329.1:0-5519 GCF_014060985.1 Pseudomonas sp. MD195_PC81_125 | reverse complement strand
CCTGCGGCAGCTCCTACATGGGGTGGTTTGCAAGCATCAGGCAAAAAAATGCCCCGCAGTTGGCGGGGCATTTTTTGTTTTGGCGATTCGACGCTTACAGCCCGTCGAGCATCGCCTTGTTACGCACCGCACCCTTGTCGGCGCTGGTCGCCAGCAGGGCGTAGGCCTTCAGAGCGGTGGTCACTTTGCGTGGACGCTGTTCGACCGGCTTCCAGCCTTTCTTGTCCTGCTCGACCCGGCGTGCAGCCAGTTCTTCATCGCTGACCAACAGGTTGATCGAGCGATTCGGAATGTCGATCAGCACTTTGTCGCCGTCCTGCACCAGACCGATCGCGCCGCCGGCCGCAGCTTCTGGCGAAGCGTGGCCGATCGACAAGCCGGAAGTACCGCCGGAGAAGCGCCCGTCGGTGAGCAACGCACAGGCTTTGCCCAGGCCTTTGGACTTCAGGTATGACGTCGGGTAGAGCATTTCCTGCATGCCTGGGCCGCCTTTCGGACCTTCGTAGCGAATGATGACGATGTCGCCTTCCTTCACTTCGTCGGCAAGGATGCCGCGCACCGCGCTGTCCTGGCTTTCGAAGATTTTCGCGTTGCCTTCGAAGACGTGGATCGACTCGTCAACGCCGGCGGTCTTCACCACGCAGCCGTCCAGCGCGATATTGCCGTACAGCACGGCCAGGCCACCTTCTTTCGAATAGGCGTGTTCGAAGCTGCGGATGCAGCCGTTTTCACGGTCGTCATCCAGGGTTTCCCAACGGGTCGACTGGCTGAACGCAGTCTGGGTCGGGATGCCCGCCGGGCCGGCCTTGAAGAAGTGATGCACGGCTTCGTCGGTGGTCTGGGTGATGTCCCACTTGGCGATGGCTTCTTCCATGCTGCGGCTGTGCACGGTCGGCAGGTCGGTATGCAGCAGGCCGCCACGGGCCAGAGAGCCGAGGATGCTGAAGATGCCCCCGGCACGGTGCACATCTTCCATGTGGTACTTCTGGATGTTCGGCGCCACTTTGCACAGTTGCGGCACGCTGCGCGAGAGACGGTCGATGTCGCGCAGATCGAAATCGATCTCGGCTTCCTGGGCGGCCGCCAGCAGGTGCAGGATGGTGTTGGTCGAACCACCCATGGCGATGTCGAGCATCATCGCGTTCTCGAACGCCTTGAAGTTGGCGATGTTGCGCGGCAGCACGGATTCGTCGTTCTCGCCGTAGTAACGCTTGCACAGCTCGACGATGGTGCGGCCGGCCTGCAGGAACAGCTGTTCGCGGTCGCTGTGGGTGGCCAGGGTCGAACCGTTGCCCGGCAATGCCAGGCCGAGGGCTTCGGTCAGGCAGTTCATCGAGTTGGCGGTGAACATGCCGGAGCACGAACCGCAGGTCGGGCAGGCGCTGCGCTCGTACTCGGCAACCTTCTCGTCAGAAGCGCTGGAGTCGGCGGCGATCACCATGGCGTCGACGAGGTCGAGGCCGTGGGAAGCGAGTTTGGTCTTGCCGGCTTCCATCGGACCGCCGGACACGAAGATCACCGGAATGTTCAGGCGCAAGGCGGCCATCAGCATGCCGGGGGTGATCTTGTCGCAGTTGGAGATGCAGACAATGGCGTCAGCGCAGTGGGCGTTGACCATGTATTCGACGGAGTCGGCGATGATCTCGCGGCTCGGCAGCGAATACAGCATGCCGTCGTGGCCCATGGCGATGCCGTCATCCACGGCGATGGTATTGAATTCTTTCGCGACGCCACCGGCGCGTTCGATCTCACGGGCGACCAGTTGACCGAGGTCTTTGAGGTGCACGTGGCCCGGCACGAACTGGGTAAAGGAGTTGGCAATGGCGATGATCGGCTTCTTGAAGTCGTCATCTTTCATCCCGGTGGCGCGCCACAGTGCGCGGGCGCCGGCCATGTTGCGGCCGTGGGTGGATGTTTTCGAGCGGTAATCTGGCATGGAGCACTCCGGGCGGCTAAATCAGGTATCAAAAGGGAGTGAGCTTCTATTGACGTCTGGAACACTCAGAAATGGCCGTGTGTCCTGGATGTTGCCGATGACTTTGCGGGATCGCCGCTTGCCTCAGCCTGAGCTCATAAACCCGCCGGGGGATGAATGGCGATGAATCAGCCGATTCTACACCGCTGGCGTCTGGAGGGAATGGCGCAAAGCGTTGTTCCAGTGCCGACGGTGCGTGTGGCAGGACGACCGGCAGGTTCAATCGCCGCCCGTGCTGGTGATGGGACTGGTGTCGAGCGCTCTGGCGTGACGGCTGATCCGCCTGTTCAACGCCAGTGCGATGCAACTGAGCAGGACAAAACTGTAGCCGAGGGTCGCTTGCAGATTGCTCGGGCTGAGGCTGATCAGTGCACTGATCAATCCGCCACAAATGAAAATGATTGTGCTGCCGGCCGAGGCCGACGTACCGGCGTTCTCCGGGAACAGGTCCATGGCTCGTGAGGTGGCGGCCGGGCGTGAGATGGTGGTGCCGGCGGTGCAGATCAGCATCGGGATCAATACCGTGGCGGGCGAGAGTGCAGAGTGGCGCGACAGGAATAGCATCACCAGCCCTGCCAGCAGGATCAGGCTCAACCCGGCCACGATCTGTTGCGCAGAACTGATGCGCCGGCTCAATAGCGCGGCGGCAATTCCGCCTGTTACATAAGCCGCGCCGTAGATCAGCAGGATCAGCGAGAAGTCGTAGGCTGACAGCTGCAACTGATCCATGAAGATCAACGGCGAAATGACGATGAACGAGAAGTGACAGGCGAATGCGAAAGCCGAAATCAGCCAGTAGCCGACGAACTCGAAATCCCCGAGCACCCGTCGATAGGCGCTGAGGAAATTGAGCGGTGTAGCGTTGACGTCTGGTCGACCACCGTCGAGAAACAGCCAGGCCTTGAGCAACACCGCAGCCGCCAGGGCGATGAACAGCCAGAAGCTGCCGCGCCAGCCCAAGGCCGCTTGCAAGAAGCTGCCAGCCAACGGTGACAGAGAGATGAAGATCCCGGTGGCGGTCACCATCAGGATCCGCAGGCGATCGCGTTCCTTGCCATCGAACAGGTCCTGTACCAGCGCCTGCGACAGGACAAAACAGCCGCAACCGATGGCCTGCACGATGCGAAAAGCCATGAACAGTATGTAGTCACTGGTCATCACGCAACCGATGGCGCCGAGGATCGAAACCGCCATGCCGGCAAGTAACAATCCCTTGCGCCCGATGACGTCGGACAACGGTCCGATCACCAGCTGGGCGAAGGCAATGCCCACGGCAAACAGGCTGATCGACAGGGCGATGTCGGCCGGAGTGCGGGCGAAGTGTTCAGCCAGCGCCGGGAACGACGGCAGCAGAACATCCAGCGGAAACACCCCCAGCAGCACCATGGCCAACAGCAGACTGACCGCCCCGCGGCGTTGTCGGGTTGTTACTGCCTTTCGTCCTTCACGCATCGATCAGTCCTGCCTTGGCGAAAAGTTTACGGTTGTTGGGTAGTGCGAAAAATCCGGCCCTTTCGAGTGCGGCAAGTGTGGCCACGGCTCCGGATCTGGCACGCTGGCGGCTGGCTTGCTCGTTGGTCAGGCTGTCGAGGATTTCCTTGATCGCACCTTCGCCGATACCGGCGCGGCGTAGACTTTGGTGCAGCCATTGCTCGTCCACTTCGAAGAAGGTCGCCAGGGTCTCCAGCAAGGTTCTGGCAACGAAGGCGCGCTGGCGGCTGTTCAGGGTCAACCAGAGGTAGTGGAAGACTTCGGAAAAAAACCGACTGTGGCGCGCTTCGTCAGCGAGGTGATCGCGCAACATGTCATTCACGCTGCTGACCAGCGTTTCCCGACACACATCCAGCAGCTCCCGGGCAATGATGGTTTCCGAGACGAAACCCAGCAGAAACCATGCCAGCGGGCGTTTACTCTCCGGCGTTCGGGCAATCTGACCGGTCAGGCGGGTGATGCGCAGCGGCATCTGCGGACGACCGGTAAAACCATGCAGTTCGGCGATCTGTTCGGCCAGTTGATGGGAGAACAGCGCGTGATAACCCTCGTCGGTATACAGCTGCAGCGCGGCGGTTTTCATCCGTGGAGGAATGTACGCGGGCAACTCGCCGTGGACGATGGTTTCCACGGCGCGGTTGACGATGCGGTGTTCAAGCAGCGTGGTGTAGTCCAGGAAGTGCACCAGGTGGCTGGCTGCCAGCCGATGCATGACCTTGCTGCCTGCGGCTTCGATGGCCGGATGGGACAGATACGGCAGGAAGGCCGGCGGGAACCAGAAGCGGGTCTGCAGTTGCAATTGCAGGTCCTCCGGCAAACGGTAGTCGTGCCGGCTGGTGCGTACCGAAGCGTGGTTGTTCCAGTCGCCGAGGGTAAATCGAAGCGCCCAGGACGTTGGTGCTTCGGGAAGATCCGTGGATGGCACGTTCATGTCCGTGTCTCCAGCAACAGGTCGCGCATTTCCTGACACATCGCCTGACCGTCGCTGGCACCGCAGCCGACAAAGAACAACGGTTGTTCAGCGCTGCCTTCGAGTTTGAGCAAGGCTTCGACCTGCCGATCAGCGAATGCCCCGGTCAGCCACGTTCCCAGGCCCAGCGCCGTGGCCACCAGTTGAAAGGTCTGCGACAGATGACCCGCCTCGACGAACGCCATGCGATAGGCGCGCGAGTGTTCATACTTCCACCAGAGCTTGTCGAAACGAGCGGTGATGAACAGGCCCAGAGGCAGGTTATTGATGAAATGCTGGCCCGCCAGCAAATGACCGAGCGCAGGTTCGGGCAATGGGTTGACCCGGCTGAGCGCGTGTTCTGCCGGGTGATAGGCGTAGAGGCCCGGCTCAAGACCCTCGATATTGCGTGCCAGAAGAAAGCCTTCACAGGCATTCAGTCCACCCCCGGAGGGACTGCTGCGACGGGCGCCGAGGCCTTCGGCGATGCTTTCGTCGCGGTCATGGTCGCGGTGGTGAAGAAAACCCAGTGTGAGATACATGAGTGTGCCGACGTCGCCGAGCGTGATCGCTTCGCCAGTAAAGGAGCGGCAGGTTTTTCTCAAGCGCAGGACATTACCCAGGCTGGCGACGGTCAGGGCCGCAGAGGTGGGGAGGGCGATTCGAGGTGCGTCTTCAAGTATCGGGCGATCTTGAGCGGGTGCCGGTGTGGTCAGCACTGCGCTGCAATGGTTCAGGTATTGCCTGGACCACTCATGAATATTCCGGGGTGTCTGTTCGCAGGGAATGTTCTGGGTACCAATATGATAAATCTTCGACAGCTCGTCCCAGCCCCATGGCGGACTGTCTATTTTTGCAACGGTTAATATGCCTGCGTTTAGAAGTTGTGAGTCTATTATGTTGCGTCTATCGAATTGTTCCGGATTGTTGATTAGTTGTGCAAGTCGACAAGAGTAACTCAGGTCCAGTTCATGTTGAGTGTGGTTTTTTGTAGTTCCAGACTATTTGTCCGGGTGTGCGCGGCAATATGAATAAATAAGGATTGATGTACATGTTGTATTCATCACTCTGGACGTAGTTGAAAGAACGCTGGGGTGCCGGCAC
>NZ_JABULD010000446.1:0-6686 GCF_014060985.1 Pseudomonas sp. MD195_PC81_125 | reverse complement strand
TTGCCAGCGATAGCGATGTGTCAGCCACCATTAATGGTGATTGCTCCGCCGCCATCGCTGGCAAGCCAGCTCCCACAGTTGTTTTGGGGTGTTTGCAAAGTTGTTGCGGGGCTCCAACATCACGCCCATCAATCATCCTGTTCAGCCTTTATCAGCACGCCTAGACTCGGCCCAACCCCAATTTACAGGTAGGCCGCCATGTCCGAGACGCTGCTCAGTTCCCGCAATCTGGCTTTCGAGCTGTACGAAGTCCTCGATGCCGAGGGCCTGACCCGGCGTGAGCGCTTTGCCGAGCACAACCGTGAAACGTTCGATGCGGCCATCGGCACGGCGCGCAACATCGCCGAGAAATACTTCGCACCGCACAACCGCAAGGGCGACGAGAACGAGCCGCGCTACGAAAATGGTCAGGCGGTTCTGATCCCGGAAGTGAAACCGGCGGTGGACGCATTCCTCGAGGCGGGTTTCCTCAACGCCGCGCGCAGCTTCGAAGCCGGCGGCATGCAATTGCCGACGCTGCTGTCGCAAGCGTGCTTTGCGCACTTTCAAGCGGCGAACGCGGCGACCACTTCCTACCCGTTCCTGACCATGGGCGCGGCCAACCTGATCGAAAGCTTCGGCAGCGACGAGCAGAAACAGCGCTTCCTGCAACCGATGATCGACGGCCGTTTCTTCGGCACCATGGCCCTGACCGAACCGCACGCCGGTTCGTCGCTGTCGGATATTCGTACCCGCGCCGAGCCGGCGTCTGACGGCACCTATCGCCTGAAGGGCAACAAGATCTTCATTTCCGGCGGCGATCACCCGCTGTCGGAAAACATCGTGCACATGGTCCTGGCCAAGCTGCCGGATGCGCCGCCGGGGGTCAAAGGCATTTCGCTGTTCATCGTGCCGAAGTTTCTGGTCAATGCTGACGGCAGCCTCGGTGCGCGCAACGATGTGCTGCTGGCCGGGCTGTTCCACAAGATGGGCTGGCGCGGCACCACCTCGACGGCACTGAACTTCGGCGACAACGGTGAGTGCGTAGGCTATCTGGTAGGCAAGCCGCACCATGGCCTGAGCTACATGTTCCAGATGATGAACGAGGCGCGGATCGGCGTCGGCATGGGCGCAGTGATGCTCGGTTACGCCGGCTACCTGTATTCGCTGGAATACGC
The DNA here is from genome assembly GCF_014060985.1 of Pseudomonas sp. MD195_PC81_125. NCBI lineage: Bacteria > Pseudomonadati > Pseudomonadota > Gammaproteobacteria > Pseudomonadales > Pseudomonadaceae > Pseudomonas > Pseudomonas sp. MD195_PC81_125. Next base: position 5,529 of record NZ_JABULD010000446.1, on the reverse strand, counting down.
CCGCGAACGCCCGCAAGGCCGAGTGCCGGACAGCAAGGATCCAACCACCGCGCCAGTGGCGATCATTCAGCACGCCGATGTCAGACGCATGCTGTTGACGCAAAAGTCCTACGTCGAAGGGGCGTTTGATCTTGGCCTGTACGCGGCGCGACTGTTCGATGACACCACAACGCTGGAGACCGAAGCCGAGCGCAAGCAGGCCCACGAGCTGCTGGATCTGCTGACGCCGATCGTCAAATCCTGGCCGTCGGAGTTCTGTCTGAAGGCTAACGAACTGGCGATCCAGATTCTCGGCGGCCACGGTTATACCCGCGAATACCCGGTTGAGCAGTATTACCGCGACAACCGCCTGAACCCGATCCACGAAGGCACCCACGGCATTCAGTCGCTGGACTTGCTCGGGCGCAAACTGGCGCAGAACGGCGGCGCCGGATTGAAGCAACTGATCCGCCTGATCGCCAACACCGCCGAGCGCGCGACCGCGTATAAATCGTTGACCGCACTGCGTGAGCCACTGGAGCAACTGGTAGCGCGCCTGCAAACAGTCACCATCGGTTTGCTCACCGATCTGGCGCAGGGCAAGGTCAACAGCAGCCTGGCGAATTCGGCGCTGTACTTGAAGGTATTCGGGCACACGGTGATTGGCTGGCGCTGGCTGGAACAGGCGATCCGCGCCGAGGAAGGTCTGGCCAAAGGCAATGCGGCAGATGCTGACTTCTATCTGGGCAAGCTGCAGGCGGCGCGCTTTTTCCTGACGTGGGAAGTTCCGGGCTGTCACCATGAGCTGACGTTGCTGGAGGCGCGGGATGATACGTGTCTGGCGATGCAGGATGCGTGGTTTTGATCCGGATTTTTTGTCGCTGCTGATGCCGTCTTCGCGGGCAAGCCCGCTCCCACAGGGTCATGTGGCGTTCACATATTAAGTGACCTGTCACAAGACCTGTGGGAGCGGGCTTGCCCGCGAAGAGGCCCGAACTGACAACACATCAGCTCAACTTGAACCCACCCATCTGCCGCGCCAGATCATCCGCCAATCGCTGCAACATCTGACAATCCTCACGACACGCCCGCACCTCGCCCGCCGTGGCCCGGGCCAGATCGGAAATCCCCTGCACGTTGCGATTGATCTCTTCAGTCACCGCCGACTGCTCTTCCGTCGCGGTCGCCACTTGATGGTTCATGTCACTGATGCGCTCGACCTGCCCGGTAATCGCGGTCAGGGAGGCGCCGGTACGCTGGCTCGACTCAACCCCGGTGCCGGTCGCCGCCTGCCCGGTACGCATCGATGACACCGCATTCTCCGCGCCTTGCTTGAGGCTGCCGATCATCTGCTGGATCTCGTCGGTAGACGCCTGAGTCCTGCGCGCCAAGGTGCGCACTTCATCGGCCACCACGGCAAACCCACGGCCCATGTCCCCGGCCCGCGCGGCTTCGATGGCAGCGTTGAGCGCCAGCAGGTTGGTTTGCTCGGACACCCCGCGAATCACCGCCAGCACCGAATCGATCGACGCCACCTGATGCGCCAGTTCACCCACCGCGCCCGCCGCCACGCCAATCTCATCGGACATGCTTTCGATATGACGAATCGAACCGCCAACCACCTCCCGTGCCTGCAGCGCTTCATCCCGGGCGGTTTGTGAGGCGAGTGCGGCGTTGCCGGCGTTCTGCGCGATTTCCTGCACGGTCAGGCCCATCTCGTGCACCGCGGTGGCGACCATGTCGGTCATTTCCTGCTGACGCCCGGAGCGTTCAGCGGTGTTTTCCACCACTTTCGCCACTTGGCCGACGGCTGTGCGCAGGCGCTCGCTGGTGGTCAGCACTTCGCCGATCAGCCCGCGCTGGCTGTCGAGAAAACGGTTGAAGCCGCGCGCCAGATCGCCCAGCTCATCGGCGCGGCTGGAATCTAACCGATGGGTCAAATCTCCACCGCCGCTACCGATCGCTACCAGCGCGGCTGTTACCTGACGAATCGGTCGCACCAGCCCCTGGGCCAGCCACACCACCAACGCCAGGCACACCAGCGCCACCGCCAGACCGATACCGCCGCTCATCCACATCGCCTTGCGGGCTTCGGCGTAGATCTGCGCTTGCGGCACTTCGGCCACCAGCGTCCAGCCCAGATCGCGCAGCGGCAGGCTGAAGGCGAGGAAGTCTTCGCCATCGCGCTGGAACGAGCTGTTGGTGGCGACTTTTTTGACCCATGACCGCTTGCGCCGCCGACGCACCGATTTGCTCCGTGAGGGTGCGCTTGCCGCTGAACTGCGCCTCGGGATGGACCTGGATCAAACCGTCGGAACGCACGAGATAGACCTTGCCGCGCTCGCCAAAGCTGAAGTTGTGGATCAGCTCCGACAGCTCTTTCATGCTCAAGCCCAGCCCGGCGACACCGACCACTTTGCCGGCCTGCTCGACCTTCAAGTCGATGAACAGCGCCAATTCTCCGGTGGCGCCATCGTTGTCGATGTTCAGGGTGCGCGGCTGGTTGCTGTCGAGAAAGGAATAGAACCAGGCATCGGCTGGTTTGGTCCGGCTGAGCGTGCGATCCAGGCCTTTTTCGGTGATGTAGTGATTGGAGTCGCTGCCGATGATTAACGCAGTGAAGGCTTTATGTTCGGCGCGGATGCCTTCCAGATACTGCGCGAAGGCCGCCGTTTTGCTGCTGTCTTCACCCGAGGCCAGCCAGTCGCGCACCATGCTGTTGCTGGCGATGTCTTTGGCGGCGGTCAGCGGCTGGACGAGGATGCGTTCGATGTCGTTGCGCGTCGCTTCGATGCTCGACGGCAGCGCTTGTTCGACCAGATAGCTCTGGGCGAGGCGGTTGACCACCAGGGTATAAATGCCAACCACGATCAGGATGCTGACCAGCAGGGCGGTGCCCATGCTGAGAATCAGCTGCCATTGAATACTGCGTCGCCACAACTGCATGGAGCACCCCCAAAGAATAAGTGGCCGAAACAATGCAACAGCCGTGCCGATTGTATACAACCTGATCGACAATCTATTCTTTGGTTGTGCGCAACCCCATCAGCCTGATTGATGGTCTTGGCGATGGTGTCGACCGTGGCGCTGACTTGCTCTTGGTAACGGTCGAGTTCCTGCTGGTGCTGCTTCTTCATTTCGATCTGCTGCGAGCACAGGTTCATCGCTGCCAGCACCAGCAAACGGTCACCGATCAGCGTCGGGTATTTGCGTTTGGTGTCGGCCAGTGCGGCCTTGAGCATCAGTGCGGCGTCCAGCAGGGTCTGTTCTTCCCCGGCCGGTGCCTTGATCGAATAGTCCTCCCCGAGAATGGAGATGACTTTTACCCCTGCGGTGCCGTGGTTCATGCGCTGACAGGACCTGCGTTGACGCGATCAACCAGGGCCTGGATGCGTGCTGCCGTGGCGCCGTGCTTCTCTTCCTGTTCCATCAGGCTCAGTTGCAGGCTTTCGTTTTCATCCTTGGCCTGGGCCAGTTCCGTGGACAGGGTCTGGTTGGTTTGCGCGAGGGTCTGGTTCTGTTGCACCAGGTCGCTGACGAGCTGTTCCAATTGGCTGAGGGATGCTTCCAACATTTTGATCTTCCAGGCGTTTTTCAAAGGGCGCGTACGATAAAGAAAAGTCACTGCGGATGCCAGGGTTATACCGGCGCAAGGCCTTGATTTTCCTGGCGGCCGACCGTTCTCGCGAGTTTAAAAGACTGTGATCTGCCGATCTGGTTCCTGCACTTCGTCGCTCAGCCCCCTATGCGACAAATACGCACAGCGCCTCAAGACTTTAGTCGTATGACCGATAAGTCATCCATACAGCAGTCTCAGCCCGCATGGATGCGGCCCTTTCTGGTATCCGCGCCATGTCCCTTCGCAATATGAATATCGCCCCCCGGGCGTTCACCGGCTTCGCCCTGATCGGCGGCCTGATGCTGATTCTCGGCGTGTTCGCCCTGAATCAGATGAGCAAAATCCGCGGCGCTGCCGAGGACATCACTAACAGCAGCGTGCCGAGCATCAAGAACCTCGACGAGTTCACGCAGCTAACCTTGCGCCTGCGGGTGCTGTCGTATCGCTTGCTGGTCAATCGCGAGCCGGACGTGCAGCAGAAGACCATGGAACTGCTGGACACCCGCAACCAGCAGATCCGCGCCGCCCAATCGGCCTATGAGCCGTTAATCAGCGGCCCGCAGGAACGCGCAGCCTACGATCAATATGTGCAGCTGCTGGGCCAGTACCGGCAGATCGAAGACCGGATGAAGAGCCTGTCGCGCAACAATCAGGTGGACGAGTTGCGCAACCTGCTCAACACCGAGTTGCTGAACAACTCCGAAGCGATGAACACCGTGCTCAACCGCCTGATGCAGATCAACGGCGAGCAGATCAGCCAGACCAATCAAGAGGCGGTCGACCAGTATTCCTCGGCGTTCAATCTGGTGGTCACCCTGCTGGTCGTGGCCACCGGCCTGACCTTCCTGTTCGCCTGGCTGCTGACCATCAGCATCACCAAGCCGATTTCCAAAGCGCTGGACGCGGCGGAAACCATTGCCGAGGGCAACCTGACCCAGCCGATCCACGTCGACGGCAGCGACGAAGCCGGGCGCCTGCTGGCGGCCATGGCCAAGATGCAATCGAAGCTGCGCGACACCTTGCAGCGCATCTCCGGCTCGGCCACCCAGCTGGCTTCCGCTGCCGAAGAGCTGAACAGCGTCACCGACGAAAGCGCCCGTGGCCTGACCCAGCAGAACAACGAAATCGAGCAGGCCGCCACCGCGGTCAACGAGATGACCAGCGCCGTGGAAGAAGTCGCGCGCAATGCGGTAAGCACTTCGGAAGCCTCGAAGAACGCCACCACTTCGGCGGGCGACGGTCGCGACCTGGTGCAGGAAACCGTCAGCGCTATCGAGCGCATGAGCGCCGATGTACAGAGCACGGCAAGCCTGATCGGCGATCTGGCGAATGAGTCCCGTGACATCGGCAAGGTGCTGGACGTGATTCGTGGTCTGGCGGATCAGACCAACCTGCTGGCCCTGAACGCGGCGATTGAAGCGGCGCGTGCCGGTGAAGCCGGGCGCGGTTTTGCCGTGGTGGCGGACGAAGTGCGTGCGCTGGCGCATCGCACCCAGCAGTCGACCAGCGAAATCGAACGCATGATCGGCAGCATCCAGAGCGGCACCGAACACGCCGTGGACTCGATGCGCAACAGCACCGAGCGCGCCGAATCGACGCTGAACATCGCGCGGGGTGCCGGGATGTCGCTGGACACCATCAATACCGCGATCGTCGAGATCAACGAGCGCAATCTGGTGATCGCCAGCGCTGCTGAAGAGCAGGCGCAAGTGGCCCGCGAAGTGGATCGCAACCTGGTGAACATCCGCGACCTGTCGGTGCAATCGGCGACCGGCGCGAATCAGACCAGTGCGGCGAGTAACGAGCTCTCGCGCCTGGCGCTGGATCTGAACAACATGGTCGGACGGTTCAGCCTGTAACTTTTAAAAGCAAAAAGATCGCAGCCTGCGGGCAGCTCCTACAGGGGAAAMGCAAATCCCCCATGTAGGAGC
>NZ_JABULD010000686.1:0-14288 GCF_014060985.1 Pseudomonas sp. MD195_PC81_125 | reverse complement strand
TGCGTACTACGCCTCGGTACGGCCCGTCCCTTCGCGATCACGTTGGTAATGGTGCGCCAATGGCAGCGCCGGTAGCCAGGACTCGCGGCGGATGGTCCACAGCTCATAGGTCGGCTTGAACTGGTTCGGCGCGTCCAGCGAGCCGACATTCACTTCAATCTCATCCCCCGAACGCGCTAGTACCGGCGAACCACAGCGCGGGCAAAAGACCCGCCCTTGATACTCGCCGAGAGTCCCGCTGACGGTCACCGCCTTCTCCGGAAATATTGCCGATGCGTGAAACAATGCGCCGTGATGTTTGCGGCAGTCGAGGCAATGGCAAATGCCGATACGGTAAGGTTGGCCCGCGGCTTCGAAGCGAACATCGCCGCACAGGCAACCGCCGGTTAATGGGGTCATGGTGTCTATCCTCTGCCAGACTTTGTTCAGCCTTTGAACATAGCAGCCGTACAAGCGAACGCTCACAATTTCGGAGACAGCGCCATGCCCTCCCTTGAATCCACCTTGTTGCAGAGCTGGCACGCCAACGCTGAAGCCTGGATCGAGGTGATCCGCAGCGGTGCCATCGGAAGCCGTCAGCAGGTCACCGATCAGGCGATCCTGCTGGCGATCATGGGCCGCCAACCGGAACGCGTGGCTGGATCTGGGTTGCGGCGAAGGCTGGTTGTTGCGCGCGCTGGCGGATCGCGGCATTGATGCGGCGGGTGTCGACGGCGATGCAAGGCTGATCGAGGCGGCACGCGCGGCCGGTTCGACAAAGGTGCATGTCGCCCGTTACGCGGCGCTGGTCGACGCCGAGATTGATGTTGGCCGTGATTACGATTTGATCTGTGCCAACTTTTCGCTGCTGCATCAGGACATCATCCCGCTGCTTGCTGCGATGCATGCGTTGCTGGTTCCCGGCGGCGCCATCATCATTCAGACCCTGCATCCGTGGGCCGTGGCGGCCGGCAATTATCAGGATGGCTGGCGTGAAGAATCGTTCGCCGCGTTCAAGGGCCAGTGGCAGCCGATGCCGTGGTATTTCCGCACGCTGTCGAGCTGGTGCAACGCGCTGGACATGGCCGGGTTTCACATGCTCGGTTTGCAGGAGCCGCAGCATCCGCAAAGCCCGGTGCCACAGTCGTTACTGATGATCGCCGAACGGCGCTGACTTCCTGCACATCCTGACTGAGTCACAGACATTGTGAGAGCTGGCTTGCCAGCGATGGCGGTGGCTCAGGCAACATCACTTCTGAACGTGTCGGCTCATCGCTGGCGAGCCAGCTCCCACAGGTTCAGGGTGTTGCTGAATTGCACTGCACTTGTCGATCTACGGCACCGCCAGTCGACCAAGGACTGACTACGCTGTAAATCCCGCGTGTCTAACCTGCCGAGGATGACTGCCATGCAACGTTTCCAGAAAATCACACCGTGCCTGTGGTTCGATGATCAGGCCGAAGCGGCTGCGAAGTTCTATTGCTCGATCTTCGATCATTCGAAAATCACCGGACTGACCCACTACAGCAAGGTCGGCGAGCAATTCCACGGCAAGCCGGAAGGCGCGGTGATGACCGTCAGTTTCGAACTCGACGGCCACAGTTTCACCGGTCTCAATGGCGGGCCGATGTTCAAGTTCAGCGAGGCGATTTCGTTTCAGGTCAACTGCCAGAATCAGGAAGAAATCGACCACTTCTGGGGCAACCTGTCGGCCGGTGGCCCGGTCGAGGCCCAGCAATGCGGCTGGCTCAAGGACAGGTTCGGCGTGTCGTGGCAGATCGTGCCGGTGGCGTTCATGCACATGATGCAGGACCCTGACACCAGCAAGTCGCAACGGGCAATGCAGGCCATGTTCACGATGAAAAAAACTCGACATCGCTGAACTGGAGCGGGCCTTTGCCGGCCAGAGCTAATACACTCCGGGTCTGGCCTGCCGGGAACCATAACGATGAAACACGCTGCCGCCAAAAATCCTCAAAAAGCCCCACGCTTCTGGCGGGACGATGCCCTGCCCTTCATCGAAGCGCGGGCCATCGCCGATGGTCGTGAGGTCTGCTACTCACGCCATTCCCATGCGCACTTTTCCATCGGCGCGATCACGGCCGGGCGCAGCATTTATGTGCATGAGCAATCGACATTCGAAGTGGCCGCCGGCACCGTGGTGCTGATGAATCCGGGCGACGTGCATGCCTGCAATCCGATCGATGATCAGCCGTGGTCGTACTTGATGTTGTATGTCGATACGCCATGGCTGACCGATCTGCAGCATCAGTTGGGGTTCAGTGCCGAACTTGAGTTTCGCCGATTTGCCACCACGCACCTGGATGACCTGCGACTGTTTCGTGACCTGCAAGGGCTTTACGCCCTATTGGTCGATGAGCAGCAGGACGCACAGCGTAAACACAGCGCAGCGGTGGAGTTTTTCAGTGATTTGCAATGGCGCCTGAACCCGGCTGAACCGGCGCTGCGCGAACCGAATTTCAAGCTCGAACGCGCCGCCGATTTCATCCGCGAACATTGCACTGACCTGCTCAGCCTGGAGGACATCTGCACGGCGGCGCAGTTATCAGCGTCGTATCTGATCCGCGCATTCAAGCAGCATTACGGCATGACGCCGCACGCGTTTCTGGTCAACCAGCGCATCCAGTTTGCCCGCGAACGCCTGCGCAGCGGCCAGCTGATTGCCGATGTTGCACTGGAAGCAGGGTTTGCCGATCAGGCGCATTTTCAGCGCGCGTTCAAACAGCATCTGGCCGCGACACCCGGCCAATATCGCGGCTGACCATCGACTTCGGGCTCACGGCAACAGCAGATAAACCGCGCTCGCCGCCAGCAACAAGGCCATCAAGCGATTGAACAGGCGCATCCCCGCCGGATTGCCCAGATACCCCCGCAAAAACGTTCCGGCGTACACCCAGCAACCGACCGACAGATAACAGATCACCAGATACACTGCGGCGAACTGCCAGACCAGCCGCGCCTCGCCATCGGCGACAAACGCGCCCATCCCTGCCACACAGGCCAGCCACGCTTTCGGGTTGAGCCATTGCATCACCGCGCCGTACAGCATCGACGGCGCCCGCCCCGCTTCGCCGGCATGCAACTGGCCGTCATCGGCAGCCAGCTTCCAGGCCATGAACAACAGAAACGCCACCCCGGCCAATTGCACCACCCGGGTCAGGAATGGCCACAGTTTCAGGACTTCATGCAGGCCCAACCCCATCAGCACCAGCAACAGCACAAAGCCCAGCGTCGCCCCCGCCACATGCCGCTGACTGGCCCGAAAGCCGTATTGCGCCCCGGAACTCAGCGCGACGATATTTACCGGCCCCGGGGTTATGGATGCCACCAGCGCAAACGCCGCCATCGACACAATCAGACTCATTACGCACCTGCTGCAAATTGGGGAACAAGGAGCCAACAGTAGACAGCGCCGTGCGCCCGCGTATTGAACAAAATCACCCACGACCCGCGCCACCACTCAGGCCATTGAAACCGGCGACGAAGTTTCTGTTGCCACTTAATACCTCAAACAGACATCTCGGCACTTTCAAAAACAACTTGCAACTTAAAACAAAAAACCAACTTTGCTCGATGTTTTATATTCCCGACCCCTTCACAACCAGCCACGTTAACCTGGCTGATTGCCGCACTAACCAACACGGACCAGAACAACTCAATATGGATATTAACCGCAACCTTTTTTGCAACGACCCCCGCATCGGCCGACGAAGTAGAACGATTGAAAATCGCCAGGGCTCTGGAGAACCGAAATTTCCTTCGACAATCTTTTCGTGCTGAAGAAGACCTCATGCAACTCGCTACGGAAGTGGTGTCGGGAAGTCGTTTCGACAGCGAACATCTCGCTGGCAAATTATTGCTGCGCTCACTCAGCAAACATCCGGAATTCATTGAATTCATTGCCTCCTTCGACCTTCCTGCCGATCACTTTTTCATGGTCAGAAGCAATGGTGAAGTTTACGCCGCCTATGAGGAATTCGGTGCTACGGGCTTTTACATCCAATCCACCATCATTACCGACGAACTGTATGAGATCGAATCTTTACGGAACGATATCGAACTCCTGTCGAAAACCGCATGGCGTTCTGGCGGCATTATTTCTTCCAGCGCTACGGTGCCACTGCGCAACTGGCTGGCGTTTCAGGAAATCGATCCGCCCAACGACTACGCAGACCTTGCAAACTTGATTGACTGCCTCAACTTCAAAATGCCCGCACCGCCAAAATTCGCTAACTACTGGGGTATTTCCGAGGAGACTCAGGATGTCGCCCTGATCATCGAGCCCGCACAGTATCCTGTGATCATGCAGGTCGTGCGAAAGTTGATGGCCGACCTGGGGCGGCATTCCGAACCGTTGATCAACTACCTGACGGATGTGGTGCTCAAGAGAAAAAGCGGCGCCTTGCTGCAGGAAGATCCGCGACTGGCGTGGGAGTATTTGATGCAAACGAGCGAGGCACACCGTCTGGCTCAGAGCTGTTTCGATGCACTTCTGATCGAAGGCAAGGCCCCCACAATAACGGAGGTCACCCGCAGCCGGCTGTTGCTGGCCGCGGTCGTGCTGGACCTGGACATGGGCTCGGAGGAACGGGTCGAAACTCATCGAAGTCTGCGTTATGAATCGCTGTATGTGCATGAAACCCCGGCGCAGGCGCGGACTCGTCTCAAGCGCCACTTTGAGCAGATCAACCGCGTCAGTCTGTTTGCCGCTTACCTGGCAGTGGAACTGGTGCTGGCGGGGCAATCACCAGAGTTTCTGGTCGTTACCCCGCCGACACTGCTGATCGGCTCACCAGGCTGGGTCATGTTGCGCAAGGCGGTCATGCTGACAGAAAGGATCGCTCCCGGGTTGTCGCGCAAACTGTCTTATGAGCAACTGATGAAATTTGCCGAACTGGCGCCGCTCAGCGATGCACAACGCTCCCTGCATCAATTACTCAATCTGCAGTGCGTGCTGGATTGGGCAAACATCAACGAAGTGATGCTCCGTGAAGATTCGACATTATCCGAAGCACAAATCGCAACAGCGGCAATGAATCACTACAACACATATGCCGATGAACTGGAGGCGGCACTGAAGTCTATAACCACTGCGCCGGCCAGCCGAAGGAACCTGGCGCAGCAAACGCTGTTCGATGCCGACATCAACCACCATCAGGAGGTATTTCGTTCGCCGCACAATAAAGGGGGACTGATCAGCGACACGGTGATCAATCTTTACCTTGCCAACCAGTTACACCGTAAAAACCTCACCAGCACATCGACCCGGCGCAATTTGCACGACGTGCATCCGACATTGGCCAGCCTTGCGCCAGTCAATCAATTGTATGCCGCAAAGATCAAGGGGCAGCACGAAACCTTCAAGTCGGGAATCAGCACCATGATCCGGCTGGCATTTTCCCGCCTCGGCCTGAGTGATCGAGAAGCACTGACACAGGGCGCATTAACGCTCTACCTGGTGCGCGGTAACCGCAATATCCCCGGGCACAGCGCCGACCACTTCTCGCCGCACGGGGTGGTCATCCTGTGCCGTCACCAATCGAAAAACCATTGCTATGAGTTGTTCCCGTTACAAGGACTGTGCCGCAAAAGCGATCGCCTGGCCGAGGCTTTCGCCAGCGGTCATATATTTAACGAAGACACAGCAAGCTTCGACGGAGCGACCAACGGCAAGAACGGGAACTTCCCGCGCCTTACCTATCTGGAAAACATCATTACCGAGCACGCGGCGTACTTTCAGGGTGCAACGCCTTCCCAGAGCGAACAGGCAGACATCAATAAACTACTGCCGCGCCGCCACTGGGAACTGGCCGAACATGCAGATGTTCACGAGTTCGGCATGCTGCTTGATCGGTTTGGTCAATTTGCGCCATACGACAAAGAGTCAGCCTGGTACACATCGCCAATGGAAAGTTACCAATCGCCGAGGCTGAAAGACATTGCCGACTTCATTGCGCAAAAGAACCCGCCGATCACCTACGACGAATACTACCGGATGGGCTATGACCAGACTGAATACGAGGAAAAGCAGGAAGCGTACGAGCGCGTTGCCAACATCATTCTGAATATCTTCATTCCATTCAGAGGCTGTATCCAGCAACTGACTTCGGATGATCCGGATAAACGCAGCGGGGCCGCCTTCAGTTGCGTCATCGACGCCCTCGCGGTGTCCTTCGTCTTTATCGGCGCGGCCGGTGCGCTGGCAAAGGCAGTGGCAAGCAGCACCAGGCTGCTCAGCCTGGGGCGCGTGGCCGGCAGTGTTCTGGTGTCAATCTTCAACCCCGTCGACGGTGTTCCCCAAGTGATCGTCGGCGCCGGGAAGCTGGCAGGCAAAGGCGCGCTGAAACTCAGCCAGGCTGGCAGTTCGATCAGCATGACAGCCGCCCGCCAGTTGCGTCGACTGACGACCACCAGCAGTGGCTCCTACGACCTGGTCAAAGCGTTGAGCAAGTCCGGGGCGGCGGCCGAGATTCGCATGACCCTGCCGACGGTGGCTCATGCGCGGGCACTGTTCAAGGATGACGCTCTGGAAACTGTCGAACAGATCGTCACACGACTGAGTCAGGACGTTATATCCGTCCCCAAGGGCAGCAATGCGACAGAGCTGCAGCATCTTTTCAATACTGCAACGAGGGAAGCGGCTGCGCCGTCAAAGGGATTCCAGCAACTGGAATCGTTAATAGGCCACGCCGCAGCGAACAACGTATTAATCACGTTCACAAAAAACAAGGGTCCCCGGTTCGATGGAACGAAGTTCACCACAAAAGCCCATGACTATTCCGACACACTCGGGTTCATGGCCGAGCTTGAATCAAAGAAAGTCATCTACCTCAATAATCATCAGCAAAACGTCTTGAAGCTGGATCTTGGCAAGCCGCCCTACACCGACGTGATGCCAGAATCGTCGTTCAACCCGCAGGGTTTCTCCGACAATGCGCAGCGAGCCGGGGCGTGGATGGTCAAAGGCTCGACCTCCGACAACGACCTGGCGCACATTGTGGCGATCCTGCGTGAGTATGCGGGCAACAACAAATCCCTGACCGACGCGACCGTGGTTAAAGAGATCAACGCTCGACTGGTTCCTGAATTGGCGGGGTCTGTGCGCGATGTCGGACAGCCAACAAAATATGGTGGCACCATTAGCGGTTTTGCTGCTCTGGAACGACATCTGAAAACGCTCGATGCCGCCCATGAGCACTTCGACAAACACTTGCTGGCGGCCATCGCCGGGTTTCAAGGCTTCGGCGACGGCAATGGTCGTACCGCCAGCGCGGTGTATGCGATCAGCCAGCTGCGCAACCAGCGATTTGTACCGATGCCGAAACACGTGTTCATGTCGTTGAGCGACCTGGGCTGACCACTCAAAATCCGTGCCCCGTTTAACGAGGCACGGATTGTTTCATTCACCGGCAAGCATCGCCGGCACGGTAAACCGAAACTCCGTGCCCTCACCCGGCTCACTGCTGGCCTCGATGCGTCCGCCGTGAGCTTCAACAATCCCCTGCGTGATGTACAGACCCAGTCCGGTTCCGGTCGGGTTGCCCTCCTTCACCGTCCAGTAGCGGTCAAACACCCGCGCCAGGTTTTCCTTGGGAATGCCTTCACCGGTATCGCGCACGGTAAACACGATTTCCTTGCCGTCAGACTTGGCCAGCACGCCCACCGAACCTTTGCGCGGGGTGAACTTGATCGCGTTGCCGATCAGGTTCGACAGCACCTGAAACAGGCGCTCCGGGTCGGCATGGATTTTCAGGTCGGGGTCGGCCTGGAACGAGATGCTGATGTCCTTGTCCAGCGCCAGCGGCCCCAGCAGGGATTGCGTTTCCTCGAACATCTGCCCGACGTCCAGGGTCTGCGGGGCGATGGTGTAGCGCCCGGCGTCGATTTTCGAGGTGTCGAGCAAGTCTTCGAGCAGCGTGTTCATCCGCCCCGCCGCCTGTTGCATGGTGTCGATCGCGGTGGAGATGCGCCGCGAAGTGTGCGGGCCGTCGGAACTGAAGGTCTTCTGCATCATGCCGCAGAGCATGGAAATCACGGTCATCGGATTGCGCAAGTCGTGGGAAACCACCGCCACCAGCTCATCCCGGGCGCGCACCGCTTCCTGCTCGCGGTGCACCTGCCGGGCCAGGTCGTTTTCCAGTGCGGAGCGGCGCAGGTCATTGGCCGCAAACAGATCGCCGTGGCTCCACTTGGTGGAGATCCCGGCCATCTCGACTTTCCAGATTTCGAACGAGGTGCGCGGGCGCAGACGCAGGCCGGCATCGGAGTTTTCCAGGTCCAGCGGCTTGCGCGGATCACCGCTCCAGTTGATGTTCTCCTTGACCTCGGGGCGGAACCACAACACGCCGTTGTCCACCGGTTTGGGCAGGCTCATGGCGAGCACGCCGCTGGCCACTTGCTGAAACTGCGCGGCCGGCGGATAGACGCTGGCCAAATGATGACTGGCGAACACCGGCTCGCCGGTTTCCTGCAGCCACTTGTGCAGGGCGCGAATGTCTTCCGGTTCCGGGCAGTTGCCGTAACGGTGCAACTGCTTGTCTTCGATGATCGCAATGCCCCCGGCCCCGGCCAGTACCATCAACACTTGCGGCTGTTGCGCCAGGCCATCGAAGACGTTTTGCGGCGAGTCGATCATGGCCTGATTGAGCAATGCCAGTGCCTCGACCTTTTCTTCCCGCTGACGGCTGAGTTCCAGCGCCTCCATCGCGCTGATCTGCAGCGACAGCACCTGACCGATGGTCTGACAGGCACTGCGCAACTCGTGCGGCACATGCAGCGGCTGGCGGTTGCCACAGCTGATCAGGCCCCAGAGTTTGTCACCCTTGAGCAGCGAGATGCTCATCGACGACAGAACGCCCATGTTTTTCATGTACTGACAATGAATCGGCGAGACACTGCGCAGGGTGGCGAAACTCAGGTCCAGCGGGGTCTGGGTGTCCGGGCGCAGCTTGGGCACCAGCGGCACTGGCTGATAATCGGCATTCGGGATGATCCGCAGCCAGTTGGTGCGATACAGTTCGCGCGCTTGCTCGGGGATGTCCGAAGCCGGGAAGAACAGGCCGTTGAACACTTCCATCGACGGATCGGACGCCTCGGCGATCACCTGGCCGTGGCCCTCCTCTTCGAAGCGGTAGATCAGCACCCGGTCGTAACCGGTCATCGCCTGGATTTCCTTGACGCTGATGTCATACAGCGCCTGCAATGTGGTGGCTGCCTGCAAGCGCTGGAGCATGCGGCCCAGATGGGTCCGGTTGCCGGCGACGTTACGCGGCTGGAAGTTTTCGACGTGGATTTCCAGTTCCAGAATCAACACGCCTTGATGACGGTGCAGCAGACCTTCGAACGCGGTGCCGTTGAGGCGGAAATGCAGCGGTCCGGCATCGGCAAATACCGGTTGTTGCAACGCCTCGCGCACGACCGCCGCGTGCGTCTCACCTAGCAATTCGTGCAGTGGCTGGCCGATCAGTTCTTGCGCCGGGCGTGCCAGCAGGGTCTCGACGTTGGCGCTGATCTGAATGATGTCCAGCGCCGGCTCGCTCAGGGTCAGCAGCAGGCCATGGGGCTGGATGGCACCCGGAAAACGGATCGGTTCGTCGGCACAGTTGGCCAGCAGTTCTTCAAAGGCTTCTTGGTCTTGCGGGTTCATGCCAGTACCTCCCGGCTTTCGAGCCAGCGCTCGAAACAACTGAATGTGGATTGGGCCGCCGCAACCACGGCTTCACGTTCATCCGCACTCAGCGGTCGACTGCCCAGGTAATCAATGAAATCGCGCCAGCGGCGGCCGGTGGCAGCGCCGTAAACGTCGAGGAATGCCGCGCCGTTGTCGGCGTCCAGACGCAACCGCAAAGCGATTTCGCGACGCAGGATCTGCCCGCCGAGGGTTGCCCCTTCCAGCACGTACAGCACACCCAGGCAAGTCGGCCCGGAGTCGATCACGGGCAACGTCTGACACTGTGGCAAACGGGCGATGGTCTCGGTCGTGAGGCCCAGAGCCTGCAAATCATCGAGCAAAATCTGCGATTTGAGGCGTGGCGAAAGATCGAAATCCACCGGGATCGCGCCGCTGTCGAGCAATGCGTTTTCCAATGGCCGATAAAAGCCGTAATAAGCCTGCATCAACCGTACGAAAGCGTTGGAATCGAGGGTATTGGAGAAAAAAGGAAGACGTTTTTCCAGTGCGATGTGCAGTTCGGCAGTGCCGGCTCGCAGATCTTGCAGCACCGGCGGCACATAAACTTCACGGGCCTTTGCTTGCATGTAAATCGCTCTTGGTGGGGCCGCTTCGGGGCCGGCAGGGTGTTTGCAGCTTTGGACGAATATTACACGGCAAACGCCTTTTTCTGACTTGGCGCATAGATTTTTCTGACGAAACCAGCGCCTTCAGACTTTTGAGAGTTCCGGCCAATCGGAAAAGTTCGACTGGATTGAAGGAACTGCCAAGGCTGTACCGCGACAGCGCCGCGCGACTGTATGGGTCAACGCGGCCGCCGCCTGTGATAAAAAAGCGGCATCGCTTCTGGAGCCCACATCCATGGATCTCGCCACGCTTACGCTGTTTCTGCCGGCCTGCTTTGCCTTGAACATGGCCCCCGGCCCGAACAATTTGCTGTCGGTCAGCAATGCCACCCGCTATGGCTATCGCCGGGCCTGCGCCGCCGGTATCGGGCGGATTATCGCGTTCGCCGGGATGATCGCCCTCGCCGGCGCCGGACTGTCAGTGGTGCTGCAGACCTCGGAATGGCTGTTCCATGCGATCAAGATCATCGGCGCGGCGTATCTGCTGTACCTGGCCTGGCAACTGTGGCGCGCCAATCCCGAGGCCGAGCAGCAAGTGGCGGGAGCGTCGGTGGGATTCTGGCGCCTGGCGCGTCAGGAGTTTCTGGTGGCGGCGGGCAATCCGAAAGCGATTTTGCTGTTCACCGCGTTCCTGCCGCAATTCGTCGACCCGAGCCGCCCGGTGCCGGCGCAATTCGCCGTGCTCGGTACACTGTTCCTGCTGCTGGAATGGATCGCGATCGGTGCCTATGCGTGGATGGGTCTGCATATGCGCCGCTGGTTCGCCGAGCCGCGCGGTAAACGGATCTTCAACCGGTGCTGTGCAGGGCTGCTGTCGGCGGCCGCTTCAGTGCTGTTGTTCGCCAAGCGCGCTTAAGCCTCGGACGGGCCTTTGAGTTCGACCTGATTGCCGTCCGGGTCGAAGCAATACAGCGACAGGCCGTAGCCTTCGGCGCCGAAGCGTCGGGCGGCTTTTTCCACGGTCAGACCGTGTGCCTGCAAGTGCTCGGTCAGCGCAAATTCATCGAACGGCTCGATGCGCAGGCAGAAGTGATCGACGTTGCGCCGCTCGGTCCCGGCGGCACCGCCGCCCTTCCTGCCCAGCTCGCCTTGCAAGTCGACGAGATCGATCATCGAAGTCCCGGCGCGCAGGTGCACCAGACCCAGCGGCTCGTTGTGCCTGACCACCTCGGCACCAAAGACCTGGCAGTAAAAATCGATACTGCGCTGCAGATCGGCGACGCGCAGGACGATGTGATCAATATGTTGAATCGAAAACGGATGCATAAACTCGACACCTCACCCACTCTGTAGGAGCTGCCGAAGGCTGCGATCTTTTGCTTTTTGATTTTAAGAAACAAGATCAAAAGATCGCAGCCTGCGGCAGCTCCTACACGGTAGTTCAGAGGTTCTGGAAATTCACTGTCGATTTTTCGGTGGAGCCATCGAAATCCTGGATTTAAGCTCTGGCCATGAACATACAAACCGCACTGCTGCCGCCCCACGCCGAGATGGTTCGCGCCATGCTCGAACGCGACACCGCCTACGAGGGGGTGTTCTTCACGGCCGTGAAAACCACCGGGATCTTCTGCCGCCCCAGTTGCACGGCGCGCAAGCCGAAGCCGGAAAACGTCGAATTTTTCACCCATGCCGATGAGTGCCTGAGCGCCGGTTATCGCGCCTGCCTGCGCTGCAAGCCGCTGGACGCTGCGGCCATCGCGCCCGATTGGGTGCAGCGCCTGCTCAAAGCCGTCGATGCCGACCCCGAAATGCGCTGGAGCGACGCCCAGTTGCTGGCCGAAGGCATCGAACCGCTGAAGCTGCGGCGCTGGTTCAAGCAGCACTTCGGCATGACCTTCCATGCCTGGCTGCGCACGCGCCGGCTCGGCATGGCGCTGGGTGGCATTCGCCAGGGCGCCTCGATTGATCACGCGGCATTTGATTCCGGCTATGAATCACTCAGCGGTTTTCGTGACGCATTCCAGAAATCCTTCCACATCACGCCGGGACGCGCGGCCAACAGCGAACCGCTGCTGTTCACCCGCCTGACCACACCACTGGGGCCGATGATCGCCATGGCCGAACGTCGGGGACTGGTGTTACTGGAGTTTCTCGACCGCCCGGCGCTGACCCGCGAGGTTGAGGAATTGCAGGCCCGTCACGGCTACGTGGTCGCACCGGGGCACGATGCCCATCTGCAGCAGATCGAACAACAACTGAAGGAATACTTCGCCGGTACCCGCAGTGTCTTCAGCGTGCCACTGCACCTGCCCGGCAGCACGTTCGACCGGCAAGTCTGGAACGAACTGCTGAACATCCCCTTCGGCCACACCAGCACCTACGGTGCCATCGCGGCACGTTTGGGCAAACCCGGCGCCAGTCGCGCGGTGGGGTTGGCCAACGGGCACAATCGGTTGTCGATCGTGGTGCCGTGCCATCGGGTGATTGGCGCGGATGGCTCACTGACCGGCTATGGTGGTGGGCAGCCGCGCAAGGCGTTTCTGCTGAGGCTGGAAAACGCTGCGGTGCAGATCACACAACCCCTGGCTTTCTGACACTTCGCTCCACTCACAAGAAGGGATTTCGATGAACGCGCTCGACACTCGGTTCCACCAGTTACACCAGGAAGGTCTACTGATCCTGACCAACGTCGCCGACGCCACTGGCGCGCGACTGGTCGAGCACGCGGGCGGTAAAGCGGTCGCGACCAGCAGCGCGGCAGTCGCGTGGGCGCATGGCTACCCAGACGGCAACACCCTGCCCCTTGAACGGTTGATTTCAACCGTGGAATCCATCGCGCGGGTGATCCAGGTGCCGCTGAGCGTGGACATCGAGGCCGGTTATTCCGATGACCTCGGGCGCGTGACCGAAGTCATTGATGCGGTGCTCGCTGCCGGTGCGGTCGGGATCAATATCGAGGACGGCAGCGGCGCCCCGGAACTGTTGGCACGCAAGATCGAAGTCGCCCGCGAAGCCGCTCGCAAGCGCAATGTGAAGCTGTTCATCAACGCCCGCACGGACGTCTACCTCAAGGGTCTGGTACCGGCTGAGGATCGCGTCGCCGAAACCCTGCGCCGTTCGGCGTTGTATCAGGCGGCTGGGGCTGATGGGCTGTTTGCCGCTGGCGTGACCGCCGCTTATGAAATCGAGGCAATCTGCAAGGGCACGTCACTGCCGGTGAACGTGCTCGGCTTCGCCTGCCTGCCCTCGCCGACCGAGCTGCACGCCCTGGGCGTGCGGCGCTTGAGCGCCGGGTCCGGGATCGCCGAATTCCTCTATGGCGCGATGGGTGCTCTGGTGAAAAGCTTCCTCGCCAGCGGCAAGCTCGATACCCATGATCTGAAGGCGCTGACCTACGGCGAAGTCAACGGTCTGCTGAAATAGCATGCCGGATCGTTATCAGGCGGCCAGTGAGTTTCTGGCCGCGCTCGACGAGGACTGGCAACGCCACATTGCCGCCGTCGGCCCCTGCCTGCATCAACCGCACCCGACGCGTGATCCGTATCAGTCGCTGGTGCGGGCGATTGCCTATCAGCAACTGCACGCCAAGGCCGGGGACGCGATTGTCGGGCGCCTGGTGGCGTTGTTTCCCGGGCAGACGTTTCCCCGGCCTGAACAGATTCTCGCGACCGACTTTGATCAACTGCGCGGCTGCGGCTTTTCGGCGGGCAAGATTGCAACGATTCAGGGCATCGCCCAGGCAGCGCTGGACGGCGTGGTACCGGACTACCCCACCGCGCTGGCGATGGACGATGAGGCGCTGATTGAACGTCTGGTCAGCCTGCGCGGGGTTGGCCGCTGGACGGTGGAGATGCTGCTGATCTACAGCCTGGAACGCATGGATATTTTGCCGGCGGATGACTTTGGCGTGCGCGAGGGCTATCGCCGATTGAAGGGGCTGGAGGTGCAGCCGACGCGCAAGCAAATGATCGAGATCGGCTTGGCGTGGAGCCGTATCGGACGGTGGCGGCCTGGTACCTGTGGCGCCTACCAAAAACCCTGTAGGAGCTGCC
>NZ_JABULD010000249.1:0-10493 GCF_014060985.1 Pseudomonas sp. MD195_PC81_125 | reverse complement strand
GCGAAAAGCGTCGGAACAGTCGACATCGTTGTCAACTGACAGATCGCATTCGCGAGCAGGCTCGCTCCCACAGGGGTATTGCGCTGTTTTTTAAGCTGGGCTATCGAGATTCAGATGCAAGTTGTCGATCAACCGCGTGGTGCCGAGGAACGCGGCTACCAGAATCACCAGATCGCGGTCTTCAGCCGTTGCCGGACGCAAGGTCAGGGCATGGCGGATTTCCAGGTAATCCGGACGCAGGCCTGCGGCTTCCAGCTGTTGCACCTGAGCGGCGATCAGCGCCGGGTAGTCGCGCTCACCGTGCTTGATCGACTCGGCAATCGTGCTCAGGGTGCGATAGACCACCGGGGCCACCGCACGTTGGTCTTCGCTGAGGAAACCGTTACGCGATGACAGCGCCAGGCCGTCGGCGGCACGTACGGTCGGTTCGCCGATGATCTGGATCGGCATGTTCAGGTCATGCACCAGCGCGCGGATCACCGCCAGTTGCTGGAAGTCCTTCTGACCGAAGATCGCCAAGTCCGGCTGCACCATGTTGAACAGCTTGCTGACCACGGTCGCCACACCTTCGAAGTGCCCCGGACGGCTGGCGCCGCACAGACCTTCAGACAGTTGCGGCACGCTGACCCGGGTCTGCCCGGCCATGCCGTCGGGGTACATCTCTTCGACGGTCGGGGCGAACAGCAAATGGCAGCCGGCTTGCAGCAGCTTTTCCTGATCCGCCGCCAGGGTGCGCGGGTACTTGTCGAGGTCTTCGCCGGCGCCGAACTGCAGCGGGTTGACGAAAATGCTCGCGACCACGAAATCCACGCGCTGAGTGGCTTTGGTGATCAACGCAATGTGACCGCTGTGCAGGTTGCCCATGGTCGGCACGAAGCCGATGCGCTTGCCTTCACTGCGGGCGCGGGCCACGGCGGCACGCAGTTCGCGTACGGTTTTGACAGTGTTCATGCAGAGAATCCGTGTTCGATGCCTGGGAACGTAACGCCTTTGACTTCGTTGACGTAGGCCTTCAGGGCGGACTGGATGCTGTCCTGACCCTGCATGAAGTTTTTGACGAATTTCGGTACGCGACCCGTGATCGACAGGCCGAGCATGTCGTGCAGCACCAGAACCTGACCGTCGGTATCGCTACCGGCGCCAATCCCGATGACCGGAATCTTCACGGCCTGGCTGATTTCCGCCGCCAGTTCGCTCGGCACGCATTCGAGCAGCAGCATGGCGGCCCCAGCCTGTTCCAGCGAGATCGCATCGGCACGCATCTGCCGCGCCTGGTTCTCGTTGCGGCCCTGCACTTTATAGCCGCCAAGAATGTTCACCGCCTGTGGGGTCAGGCCCATGTGTGCGCAGACCGGTACACCGCGCTCGGCCAGCAGACGGATTGACTCCGCCAGCCACAATGCACCTTCAACCTTGATCATGTGCGCGCCGGCCTGCATCAGTGTGGCGCTGTTGGTCAAAGTTTGCTCGATCGTGGCGTTGGCCATGAACGGCAGGTCAGCCAGGATCAGGGCGTCGGTGTTGCCGCGTTTGACGCAAGCGGTGTGATAGGCCATTTCTGCGATGGTCACCGGCAAGGTGCTGTCGTGCCCTTGCAGAACCATGCCGAGGGAGTCGCCCACCAGCAGCACTTCGACACCGGCCTCGTTGCAGGCGTGGGCGAAGGTCGCGTCATAGCAGGTCAGCATGGTGATCTTTTCACCTTTCTGCTTGAGGCTCTGGAGCGTGGTCAGGGTGATGGCTGGCATGTAAAAAATCCTCGTTCAGGCGCTCTGGAAACTACTGCGAGTAACGCGCGTGATTCTTCATCTACTCAGGCGCACGGTCTTTTGTCGTGCTTATAAGGCCTGGATTGCGCCCGTATGTGCCGGGTTGGCGGCAGCGGGACGCCTATAGTCGTGAGGAGAACCTAGGAAGTCAATTGCGTGTGTTACCGCATTGTTACGAGGGGAGTGTTACCGGCGTTACTGATGCGATTCAGCGGCACGGCGGGGCTGATCGGGAGGTTTTTTGTCCGACAAAAAACGAACACGGAACATCGCTTTTGTGGCGAGGGGATTTATCCCCGATGGGCTGCGAAGCGGCCCTTAAATGGTAGTACGCATTAATCAGTCACACCGTATTAGCCGGTTTTGCGACTGCTGCGCAGCCAATCGGGGATGAATCCCCTCGCCACAGAGGCCCCATCCACAGGGGGAGATTTGCGTCAGGCGTGGGAGAGGCGTTCGAGGCCGACGAACGGGCAGGCGGCGAGCAGGTCAGCCAATGTGCGGCCATCGGCCAGGCGCAGATCCTTGGGGGCCAGTTCGGCCAGAGGATAGAGTACGAACGCACGCTCCTGAATCTGGTAGTGCGGGACTTTCAGGCGCGGCTCGTCGATCAGGCGATCACCGAACAACAGGATATCCAGATCCAGCGTACGCGGCCCCCAGCGCTCCAGGCGCTCCCGACCTTGATCGTTTTCGATGGTTTGCAGGGCATCGAGCAGGTCGAGCGGCGCGAGATCGCTGTCGAGGGCAGCGACCGCGTTGGTGTAACGCGGTTGCCCCGGCAGCAGTGAATCGCTCTGATAGAACGCCGAAACACCAGCAAGGGAAGTCTGCGGCAATTGCCCCAGCGCATTGAGCGCGCTGCGCAATTGTTCGGCCGGGTCAGCGAGGTTGCTGCCCAGACCGATGTAGATGCGTTCCATGCCTTATTCGCCCGTCGAGCTGGAAGCCCCGGCGCGCTTGCGCTTGGAGCCACTGCTGCGGCGACGTTTGCGTGGCGCACCGCTGGCGTCATCACCTTTGCCGCTGAGATCGCGGATCATGTCGCGACGTTCGCTGTCGTTGGCGTCCTGATAATCCGTCCACCATTCGCCCAGGCCGTCGGTTTCCTCGCCAGCGCTTTCACGCAGCAGCAGGAAGTCGTAACCGGCGCGGAAACGTGGATTGTCCAGCAGCAGGTCGGCGCGTTTGCCGCTGCGGCGTGGCAGACGTTCCTGCATGTCCCAGATTTCGCGGATCGGCATGGTGAAGCGCTTTGGAATGGCGATGCGCTGACATTGTTCGGCGATCAGCTCATGCGCGGCTTCCTGCATGGCCGGAATCGGCGGCATGCCACGCTCTTGCAGGCGCAATACGCGGGCCGGCAGGGCAGGCCACAGCAGGGCGGCAAACAGGAACGCCGGTGTGACCGGTTTGTTCTGTTTTATGCGCAGGTCGGTGTTGGTCAGCGCTTCGCTGATCAACGTGTGGGTGTATTCCGGGTTGTATTCCAGTGCGTCGGCACTGGCCGGGAACAGTGGGGCAAACAGTTGCAGATCGACCAGCATCTCGAAGGTGATCGCGCCGTGGCCGGAGAGGAACAGCTTGAGCACTTCCTCGAACAGACGGGCCGACGGGATCTCGCGCAGCATCGGCGCCAGGTCGCGGATCGGCTGCACGGTGTGCTTCTCGATGCCGAAATTCAGCTTGGCAGCGAAACGCACGGCCCGCAGCATGCGCACCGGATCTTCCTGGTAACGCTGCTTCGGATCGCCGATCAACCGGATCAGGTGATTGCGGATGTCGTGCACGCCGTTGGCGTAATCGAGAATGCGCTCACTGACCGGATCGTAATACAAAGCGTTGATGGTGAAGTCGCGGCGTTGCGCGTCTTCTTCCAGGGTGCCGTAGACGTTGTCGCGCAGAATCCGCCCGCTCTCGTTGCGCGAAGACTGGTTGCTGTCTTCATCGTCTTCGTTTTGCGGGTGATTGGCACGGAAGGTCGCGACTTCAATGATTTCGCGACCGAAATGGATATGCACCAGCTTGAAGCGGCGACCGATGATCCGCGCATTGCGGAATTCGGCTCGGACTTGCTCGGGGGTGGCGCTGGTGGCGACGTCGAAATCCTTGGGCGTGATGCCCAGGAGCATGTCACGCACGCAACCGCCGACCAGATAGGCCTGGTAACCGGCGCCCTGCAAGCGTTCGACGATATTCACCGCATAGCGGCTGAATTGCCCCTTTTGCAGCGAATGTTGGCCGCTGTTGAGCACTTCAGGAGTGCTGCGGATGTGTTGCGTACGACGCACGGGTGTTCGGAATGACTGGAACAGCTTCTTCAGCATGGGATGCACTGTTTGAAGGAATGTTCGGCCATACCAAAGAATGACCGCATGATGGGCGCAGATTCTAGCATTTAGTCGGGGGATGGTGTAGGACGCAGCAGATTTGCGCTGCAGGCCGCAGGCTACAGGCATCGGGCAGGGTCGAAACGGAGGTTTTTGCCGAAAGACAGAAACTACAAGGGGAGCCGAAGCTCCCCAAGAAGTAGTTGCGTGCTCTTTTTATTATTGATTCGGGCTTCTTGTTTTTGTTGAGTGCCCTCGCCATGAAGCTTTTCCTTCATGACCCTCCCAATCGGGAGCCAAGAGCAAACGGATTGCTTTGGTCGCTGTGTTGCAGTGATCTTGCGATCCAACCAGTACAGGCTCTGTCTTAGGACAGTTTTTGTTGTTCTCGGCCTGGTCGTGGGGCTAGCCCCAAATACAACGCCTCTCCAAAAGAATCAGTTAGCTGCGCCTCTCGCCGTCTTGTTTTTATTGTGCGTGAGTCGATTCGTCTTATTTTTATTGTCTTGTGCATTGCTTGTTATTGTTCTTGTACCAAACATATAGCAGGTGCCGTGCCAACTTTTGCGAAGCCCAATAAAACAAGGGGTTAGGTCGATATAACGGTTTTCTCGGGGCGAAAAAAAGCCGGGGTTTCGTTACCGATAACCCCGGCTTCTGTTACGTGAAAAAGCTGAGGTAACAGTTTTTTCACGTCTTCAAGCGTTACCCGCACACTCGACAGGTAACGTTCAGCTCTCGCTGGTGACCCCGGTCTTGCGCCGTGGAATGCCCAGGCGCTGACGACGTTCCCACAGACACTTGCGGCTGACGCCCAGTTTGCGCGCCAGTTCGGTTTCGGTCATGTGATCCTGATGCTCAAGCACAAAGTGCTGGAAATAGTCTTCCAGCGACAGGTCTTCCGTCGGCTCATGGCTGCTGTTGCTGGTGTTACCCGCGGTTTGCGCGGGCAAGCCGATGAACTCGTCGTCTTCCAGGTCGCTCAACTCGATGTCGATACCCAGCAGGTCGGCGGAGATTTCCGGGCTTTCGCTCAGGATCACCGCGCGCTCCACGGCATTTTCCAGCTCACGCACGTTACCCGGCCAGGAATAATGCCGGATGGCTTGTTCGGCATCGGCGGCAAATTTCAGGTCGGTACGGTTGATGCGCGCACTCTGGCGGGCGAGAAACGCCGTGGCGATTTCGTTGACGTCGGCGCCACGTTCGCGTAACGCCGGCAATTTCAGGGCAATCACGTGCAGGCGGTAATACAGGTCTTCACGGAACTGGCCGATTTTCGCCAGGCTCTTGAGGTCACGGTGGGTCGCGGCGATCAAACGCACATCGACCTTCTGCGACTGCACCGAACCCACGCGGCGAATCTCGCCTTCCTGCAGCACACGCAGCAGACGAGCCTGGGCTTCCAGCGGCAGTTCGCCGATCTCGTCGAGGAACAGCGTGCCGCCATCCGCCGCTTCCACCAGACCGGCGCGCCCGGCGCTGGCGCCAGTGAACGCACCTTTTTCGTGGCCGAACAGTTCGGACTCGATCAGGCTTTCCGGGATGGCCGCGCAGTTCACCGAAATCATCGGTGCCTTGGCACGCTTGGACAGGTTGTGCAGGGCGCGGGCCACCAGTTCTTTACCGGTGCCGGACTCGCCCTGGATCAGGACATTGGAATCGGTCGGCGCGACTTTGCGGATCTTGCTGTACAGGTCCTGCATCGGCGGGCACGAGCCGATGATGCCGATCTCGCCGTTGCTGTTGTCGACAGACGATTTGCCGCTGCCACTGCTCGGTTTGCCGGCAAGCGCTTCGCCGGCGGCAGGCGCCGACTGGTGATCACGCAGGATCCGCGCAACCGCCTGAAGCATTTCATCGTGATCGAAAGGTTTGGCGATGTAGTCCACCGCGCCCATCTTCATCGAGTCGACCGCCGAGCGCAGGCTGGCGTAGCTGGTCATGATCAGCACCGGTTTGCCCTGGCCGAGCTTGATCAGCTCGGTGCCGGGGGCGCCAGGCAGGCGCAGGTCGCTGACGATCAGATCGAATGTGGGAATACTGAAGCGTTCTTGTGCTTCCTGCACTGAACCGGCTTCGCTGACCTGGTACTGGTTGCGTTCCAGCAGGCGGCGCAAGGCGGAGCGGATAATGGTTTCGTCTTCGACGATCAAAATGTGCGGCATTGATTCGATACTCTCGACGGTCTCAGTTCACAGCGGACGTCGCTTCGACATGACGCGGTAAGGTCACCCGGATTCGGGTGCCGCGCTGGCTCTGTACATCAGCCGGGCTGTCGATGGTGATTTGTCCATAATGCTCTTCAACGATGGAATAGACCAGTGCAAGGCCCAGACCGGTACCTTCACCCGGGTCCTTGGTGGTGAAGAAAGGTTCGAACAATCGGTCCATGATGTTCTGCGGAATACCACTGCCTTCGTCTTCGACGATCAGATCGACCGTGTGTTCGCCGGCTTCACTCTTGACCCGCACGGCGCTGCCCGCAGGCGAGGCATCACGGGCGTTGGAGAGCAGATTGATCAGCACTTGGGCGAGCCGCTGCGGATCGCCTTCGACCCAGTGATCCGGATCGCACAGGTTGTAGAACTGCACTTCGAAGTTGCGCCGGTTCAGCGCCAGCAGACCGATGGCGTCCTGCGCCACTTCGGCCAGACAAACCGGCTCGTCGCTGTGCTGATGGCTGCCGGCGTGGGCAAAGCTCATCAGCGACTGCACGATGCGCGACACGCGCTTGGTCTGTTCGAGGATCTGCCCGCTGATTTCCGTCAGTTCGCCGTCTTCTTCGCGCTCTTCGCGCAGGTTCTGCGCCAGACAGGCGATGCCGGTGATCGGGTTGCCGATTTCATGGGCCACACCCGCCGCCAGTCGACCGATGCTCGCCAGGCGCTCGGAGTGCACCAGTTTGTCTTCGAGCATCTGCGTTTCGGTCAGGTCTTCAACCAACAGCACCAGACCACTGTTGCCCGGCGCCAACGGTTCGTCGATCGCCGCTTTGTGCAGATTGAGCCAGCGGGTCTGGCCGTCGAGAGCCAGGTGCTGCTTGTGCAAGTGCTCGTCGGGCAGGTTGATGAAGCCTTGCAGCAATGGCTTCCACGGATCGGCGATGGTGCTCAGGCGTGAACCGACCACCCGTTGCGCAGCGATGCCGGTGAGTTCTTCCATGGCCTTGTTCCACATCAGGATCTCTTGATCCTTGGCCAGCGAGCAGACGCCCATCGGCAACTCCTGCAAGGTCTGGCGGTGGTAGCGGCGCAGGGCGTCGAGTTCGGCGGCCAGTCCGGTGAGGCGCGAGTGGTAATCCTCGAGGCGGCTTTCGATGAAGTGGATGTCTTCGGTCACATAGTTTTCGCCGCCGGCCTTGTACGGCAGGAAGGTTTCGACCATGTCCTGCGCCACGCTCGGGCCCATCAGGCCGGAGAGGTTGGCTTCGATGCGGTCGCGCAAGCGGCGCAAGGCATAAGGACGGCGCTCGTCGAACGGCAGATAGAGGTCGCGCAGGGCCTGCTCGACTTCTTTCTGCGCCGCCTTGGCGCCCAGCGGTTTGGCCAGTTGCGTGGCGAACTCCTGGGGCGAAGCAGCATGCAGTTCGCGGCGTTGCGGACGACGCACGTTATCCACCGCGCAGGCTTCGGCGGCGCTGGCTTCTTCGGGGCTGGCGTTGGTGAACAGCGAGATCAGGGTGAACATCAATACGTTGGCTGCCAGCGAGGCGATCGCCGCCATGTGCCAACTGGTGTCGTCCAGCACGTAAATCATGTTCAGCAGGGGAATGTAGAAACCCTGCAGATTGCCGACCAGTGGCAACAGCATGGTCACCACCCACACCACAATCCCCGCCAGCAGGCCGGCGATAAAGCCGCGCCGGTTGGCGGTCGGCCAGTACAGCACCGAAAGCACGCCGGGCAGGAACTGCAGCGTGGCGACGAAAGCGACGATGCCGAGGTTGGCCAGATCCTGCCCGGCGCCGAGCATCAGGTAGAAGCAGAAACCGGCCATGATGATCGCGACGATCAGCGCCCGACGCGTCCACTTCAGCCAGCGATAGATGTTGCCTTCGGCCGGCGGCTGATAGAGCGGCAGCACCAGGTGGTTCAGCGCCATGCCCGACAGGGCCAGGGTGGTGACGATGATCAGGCCACTGGCGGCCGATAGCCCGCCGACGTACGCCAGCAAGGCCAGCGGTTTGCTGTTGGCGGCGATGCCGATGCCGAGGGTGAAATATTCCGGGTCGGTGGTGGCGCCGAGCTTCAGGCCGGCCCACAGGATCAACGGCACCGCCAGGCTCATCAGCAACAGGAACAGCGGCAGGCCCCAGCTGGCGCTGACCAGCGAGCGCGGATTGAGGTTTTCGGTAAAGGTCATGTGATACATGTGCGGCATCACGATCGCCGAGGCGAAAAACACCAGTAACAGCGTGCGCCATGGTCCTTCCTGCAGCGGCGTGTGCAGGGCGGCGAGGGCGGTCTGGTTTTGCAGCAGCCACAGTTCGAGTTGTTGCGGGCCATCGAACACGCCGTACAGCGCATACAGACCGACGCCGCCGAGGGCGATCAGTTTGATCACCGATTCGAAGGCAATCGCGAACACCAGCCCTTCGTGTTTCTCGCGAGTGGCGATATGCCGGGAACCGAAGAAAATCGTGAACAGAATGATCAGCGCACAGAACGCCAGCGCGACGCGGCTCTGGATCGGCTCACCGGTAAGAATGCCAATCGAATCGGCCACCGCCTGAATCTGCAACGCCAGCAGCGGCAATACGCCGATCAGCATGAAGATCGTGGTCAGCGCGCCGGCCCAGGTGCTGCGAAAGCGGAACGCGAACAGATCGGCCAGCGACGACAATTGATAGGTTCGGGTGATTTTCAGGATCGGATACAGCAGCACCGGTGCGAGCAGAAACGCACCAGACACCCCGAGGTAACTGGACAGAAAGCCGTAGCCATACTGATAGGCCAGGCCCACCGTGCCGTAAAACGCCCAGGCACTGGCGTAGACCCCCAGCGACAGGGTGTAGGTCAGCGGGTGGCGAATGATCGCCCGCGGGATCATGCCCCGTTCGCTGATCCAGGCAACGCCGAACAGCACCGCCAGGTACGCGGCGCTGATCAGGATCATCTGGGTCAGGCTAAAGCTCATCGGCATCTTTTTGGCTCTGCAGGATGAAGGTCACGACAATCAGGATCAACCACAGCAGATACGGCCGATACCAGGCGCCCGTGGCGTCGATCCACCAATCCATGATGGCTGGCGAAAACAGATAGATTCCCACGACCAGAAGCAGGACCAAGCGATAGATGTACATCCCGGCCTCTCTTTTTTATACGCGTGCCCGAAAACGTGCGGCGATGGTAACGGATGGGCGCGCCACTGCAAGTGTCGTCATTGCAGTTGCGCCTCGGGCAACGTCAGTGTGCGCGGGATCTTCGATGCATCCCAGTGGGCTGCGCCCCATTTGAGCAATTCCTCGGGGGTGGCATGGGCCAGTTCGGCACCGGGGTTTTGCCCCAGCGCACGCAGGGCTCGCAACAGCAGCGGCGTGGCCTGATCGGCCTCAAGCGGCGGCGAACGGTAGGATTTGCCGAGCTTGTTGCCGTCCGGCTGCGTAATCAGTGGCAGGTGCAGATAGCGCGGCTGACGCAGGCCCAGCAGTTCTTGCAGGTAGAGCTGGCGTGGCGTGGAGTCGAGCAGGTCGGCACCGCGCACGATGTCGGTGATGCCTTGCCAGGCGTCATCCAGCACCACCGCCAGTTGGTAGGCGTAGAGACCGTCGCGGCGGCGAATCACGAAATCTCCCACTTCACGGCCCAGATGCTGGCGGAACTCGCCCTGCACCCGATCGATAAAGTGGTATTCCAGTTCCGGCACGCGCAGGCGGATCGCCGCATCTTGCTGTTCATGACCGGCATTGCGGCACAAGCCCGGATAAATCCCGTGATACGGCTCCAGCTGCTTGCGCGAGCAGATGCAGGCGTAGGCCAGGCCATGGTTGAACAGGCTGTCGAGCACTTCGGCGTAGGCGGCGTGGCGGTCACTCTGGCGTACCATCTCACCGTCCCACTCGAAGCCGTAACTTTCCAGCGCCTTCAGAATCGCCGCCTGCGCGCCCGGTTCTTCGCGGGGCGGATCGAGATCTTCCATGCGCACCAGCCAACGCCCACCGACTGCACGCGCGTCGAGGTAAGAGGCGAGGGCAGCCACCAGTGAGCCGAAGTGCAGGTGGCCACTGGGGGTGGGGGCGAAGCGGCCGATGTAGACGGGGGAGATTTTGGCTGTCATGGAAACGAAGCTACTTTTCAGGCGATACGCAGGTCAACGGGTGGGAGCGAGCCTGCTCGCGAAAGCTTGATGTCAGACGATTAAATGTTGAATGACACACCGCTTTCGCGAGCAG
>NZ_JABULD010000575.1:0-10977 GCF_014060985.1 Pseudomonas sp. MD195_PC81_125 | reverse complement strand
CCCCCTGTARGGAGCTGCCGAAAGGCTGCGATCTTTTTGACTTTAACGCTGCGCAACACCCCGCAAAACACCCAGGCTACCCGACCCGCAATCCTCGCCTAGCCTTCAAACATTCCCCCTGAGCAAGGACGCTCAAAATGCTTGCCACGCTGCGCCTGTTTTCCGCTGTTCTGCTGAGCTTCATCCCTCTGATCGCTTACTCAGCCTGCCCCGACTGGTCTACCAGCAGAGCAAAAACTGAAATCTCGGCCCTGCAACTGCAGATCGATCAATGGGACAACGCCTACCACCGCCAAGGTCGCTCGCTGATTGCCGACGAGCTCTACGATCAATCGCGCCTGCGGCTCAACCAATGGCGCCAGTGCTTCCAGCAGCCCGCAGCGCCCGAACCGTTGCGCAGCGTGTCTGGCTCCGTCGCGCATCCGGTCGCCCACACCGGTCTGGACAAGCTTCACGAAGCCGCCGCCGTTCAAGCGTGGTTGAAGAATCGGCAGGATGTCTGGGTACAACCCAAGGTCGACGGTGTGGCCGTCACGCTGATTTACCGTCGCGGCTTGTTGCAGCAAGCGATCAGTCGCGGTGACGGCATCAGCGGTCAGGACTGGACAGCGTCGGCGCAAAAGATCGGCGCCATTCCGCAACGACTGACTCAACCGCTGGACTTGCTGGTGCAGGGCGAACTCTACTGGCGCCTGAATCAACATGTGCAAGCCAGCGCCGGCAGCGTCAAAGCCCGCGCCACGGTTGCCGGGCTGATGAGCCGCAAAACCTTGAATGCCGAACAGGCGGCCGGAATCGGCCTGTTCGTCTGGGACTGGCCGCAAGGGCCGGCGAGTCTGCCGGAAAGAATATCGACGCTAGCGACATTGGGCTTTGCCACGACAGCGCCATTCAGTCAGGCGATCACCAACCTTGCCGACGCGCAAAAATGGCGGGAGTACTGGTATCGATCGCCCCTGCCGTTCGCTACTGACGGCATTGTCCTGCGCCAGAGCCAGCGCCCACCGGCCGAGCGCTGGCAGGCAAGCGCGCCCTACTGGGCCGTCGCCTGGAAATACCCGTTTACCCGAGCGCTGGCCGAGGTGCGCAAAGTGAATTTCAAGGTCGGCCGCAGTGGACGCATCACGCCGGTATTGGAGTTGTCGCCGGTGATGCTCGATGACCGCGAGATCAAACGCGTCGGCGCCGGTTCACTCAAGCGCTGGCAGGCGCTGGATATCCGCCCCGGCGATCAAGTGGCAATCAGCCTGGCCGGGTTGACCATCCCGCGACTCGACAGTGTGGTGCTGCGCACTACCGAACGAGCCGCCCTCGACATTCCCGACACGCGCGACTTCCACGCCTTGAGTTGCTGGCAACCGACACCCGGTTGTGAAAGCCAGTTTCTCGCGCGCCTGACCTGGCTCAGTGGCAAACAAGGCCTGGCGCTGCAGAATGTCGGGCGCGGCACCTGGGAGAAACTTCTGGAAACAGGCCGCCTGAACAACCTGCTGGATTGGTTGACCCTCGACGAGCCAGAGCTTGCTAACAT
Source organism: Pseudomonas sp. MD195_PC81_125 (assembly GCF_014060985.1). NCBI lineage: Bacteria > Pseudomonadati > Pseudomonadota > Gammaproteobacteria > Pseudomonadales > Pseudomonadaceae > Pseudomonas > Pseudomonas sp. MD195_PC81_125. The sequence goes on along the minus strand of NZ_JABULD010000575.1, from coordinate 9,446 downwards.
TGCCGGCTTCGGCGAGCGCAGCAGCGCACGTCTGATCAACAGTTTTCACAGCGCCCGCCAACGACCGTTCACGCAGTGGCTCAAAGCATTGGGTTTACCGCCCACCGGTCAGGCACAACTGGCCGACTCGTGGCAGGCGCTGGCACAACGCAACACCGAACAATGGCAAGCAGAAGCCGGAATCGGCCCGGGCCGCGCGGCGCAATTGAGCGCATTCTTCCGCGACCCGCAGGTGCTGGCCTTGAGTGACACATTACGCGCCGCCGGAATCGACGGCTTCTGATCACGCAATCCCGGCAGCCGGGAACCGAAGGAACGTCAGACGCTCAAACAGCGCAGTGCCACCGACCCGATTGCCTTCGCACATGGAGCTTTTATGAAATTTCTTGCACCGCTCGCCTTGCTGACCCTCTGTGGCGTTTTGGCCGCACCTGCGATGGCCGACGAAGATGCACCGGGCCTGACCGGTTGCGCCGCGAAGAAGCAGGGCATCATCAATCAGATCGAACAAGCCAAATCCCGAGGCAACACCGACCAGCAGGCCGGTCTGCAAACCGCTCTGGAGGAAGTGACGAAAAACTGCACCGATGCGGGCCTGAAGAAAGAACGCGAGAACAAGGTGCTGGAAGCCAAGCACGAAGTCAGCAAACGTCAGGCTGATCTCGACAAGGCGATGAAGAAAGGTGATCCGGAGAAGATCGACAAGCGCAAAAACAAACTCGCCGAGTCGCGCAAAGAACTGCAGGATGCGCTGGACCAGATTGACAAGTAACCGAAGGTTTGGTGAGGGAGATTTATGTGGTGAGGGGATTTATCCCCGATGGGCTGCGCAGCAGCCCCAAAACCATTCAACCGAGTCTTTCAGAAAGAACAGCAGGTTCACGACGGCTTCGCCGCCGATCGGGGCGGTGCGACGTTTCGCTAAATCCCCTCGCCACAATTGCTCAGCAGTTCAATGGTCCCGAAACTCTTTATGGCAAGCGCTGCAGGCATCTTCGACTTTCTGCACCGCCGGCCCCAGGTTGCTGGCCTTGTACGGCTGAACCTTGCTGGCGATCACCAGTTCACCGGTGGCCGCCTCAAGGTTGCGGGCCAGTTCCTGAAAGCGGGCCTGACGCAGCCAGACATCGTCCCTGGCGCTGGTGTGATCTTCTTCGCGCACCTGCGGGAAATGCTTCCACGGTTCATGGGACAACGCATCAAGTTTCACCGCACCCTCGGCGAATTTCGGCCCGTCGAACGGAATGCGCCCGCGCAACATGCCGCCCAGGTCTTCACCGGTCTTGAGCATCTGCTTGAAGATCGCCTTGCGTTGACCCAGCGGCGAATTCGGATCGACGCCGCCACAGGCGGACAAGGTCAGACAGGCCAGCAATACAACAGCAATTCTTTTAAGAGTCATGGTGGCTTCAGGTCACGGAATTCGGCGGCCAGTATCCTCGCGTCGCCGTCAAACACCAATAGCCCTATTAAAAATACGGGTTGCCCGAGCGCATGGAGCACTCGGGCAACCGGCACAGGAATCACTCCATGAACCACCGTTTCAAGGCCTGGCGTCACCCGCTGATCGCAACCCTGCCGCTGCTGGCTATCCTTGCTGGCTGTACGGGCGGCGACAATGCCAAACCGAAAACCCACGCCTTGGCGACTTATTCCAGCGCCACCTGGGAATCCTTGCCGGCGGTGTCCGACAGCGACCTGGTCGCCGGTTTCGGCTCGTGGCGCAGCGCCTGCACCCGACTCAAGGCTGATCCGATCTGGGGTGGCACCTGCGCGGCAGCCGCCAGCGTGCCGCAAAGCGCCAACGAGATTCGCGCGTTCCTCAAGCAGAACCTCGACGTGTTCGGGTTGCGCGCCGAACACGACAACCCCAACGGCCTGATCACCGGTTACTACGAGCCGGTCTACCCCGGCAGCCTGACCCCCACCGAAACAGCCAACGTGCCGGTCTATGGTGTGCCCGAAGACATGATCATCGTGTCGCTGGACAGCATTTACCCCGAACTCAAGGGCAAGCGCCTGCGCGGTCGCCTCGAAGGTCGGGTGCTCAAGCCGTATGACGACGCCGCAACCATCGAATCCAAAGGCGTCAAAGCCCCGGTGGTGGCGTACCTGACCGATCCGATGAACCTGCAATTCCTGCAGATTCAGGGCTCCGGGCGGATTCAGACAACGGACGGCAAACAACTGCGCATCGCCTACGCCGACCAGAATGGCCACCCGTACCGGCCGATCGGCCGCTGGCTGGTGGAACAGGGCGAGTTGAAGAAAGAAGACGTGACCATGAGCGCGATCAGCAATTGGGCCAAGGCCAACCCGTCGCGCATTCCGGAGCTGCTGGGCAGCAACCCGAGCTACGTGTTTTTCACTCGCAACCCGGACAGCAATGAAGGCCCGCGCGGCTCGTTGAACGTACCGCTGACGGCCGGCTATAGCGCGGCGGTGGATCGCAAGGTGATTCCGTTGGGCAGTCTGCTGTGGTTGTCGACCACCCGTCCGGATGGCACCGCTCTGGTTCGCCCGGTCGCGGCGCAGGACACTGGCGGCGCGATTGCCGGCGAGGTGCGCGCGGACTTGTTCTGGGGCACCGGCGACGCAGCCGGGCAACTGGCCGGGGACATGAAACAGCAGGGGCAGATCTGGATGCTCTGGCCTAAAGGTGCGGCGTTGCCGCAAGTGCCCCAGGTCGCCGACAAACCTTGAAAAGCAAAAGATCGCAGCCTGCGGCAGCTCCTACAGGGAGAGCAGTGAATCAGAGAAATCCCAGACAAAAAAAAAGCCCGATCTCGCTAAAGCGTTCAATCGGGCTACAGCACTCAGGAGCAAAAAGTGCAAAGGGAGGTTCGATGCGCGTAGAGCCTTGAAGGGGTTGCGCCAGGTCACTTAAACAAGCGGCGATTATCTGGCGATTAACCCATCAAGCGACCTGGGACAGTTTGGCGTTGGCCTGATTCAAGCCCTTCTCCTGGAAGTCGCCGCCCAGGTTCATGCCTTCGGCGTGAATGAAGGTCACGTCGTGGATGCCGATGAAGCCCATGACCTGGCGCAGGTACGGTTCCTGATGGTCGGCCGGGCCGCCGGCGTAGATCCCGCCGCGAGCGGTAAGTACGTAGGCACGTTTGCCGCTGAGCAGGCCTTGCGGGCCGGTTTCGGTGTACTTGAACGTCACGCCTGCACGCAGCACGTGGTCGAGCCAGGCTTTCAGAGTGCTCGGGATCGCGAAGTTGTACATCGGCGCCGCCATCACCAATACGTCGGCGGCCAGCAACTCCTCGGTCAATTCGTTGGAGCGGTCCAGCGACGATTGTTCGTCGGCGTTGCGCTGTTCGGCAGACTTCATCCAGCCGCCCAGCAGATTGGCGTCCAGGTGGGGTACCGGGTTCACGGCGAGGTCACGCACGGTGATCTGATCGTTGGGGTGCGCGGACTTCCACTGGCCGATGAAGGTCTGGGTCAGTTGACGGGAAACCGAGTCTTGCTGGCGGGCGCTGCTTTCGATGATCAGAACGCGGGACATGGTGTGTAGTCTCCATCCGAGAATGTTGTAGGTCGATGGAGTGAAGGTTAAACAGGGTTGTATCGATGAAAAAGCGCAAATAATTGCTGCAAAGCATCGAATAATTCGTTTAGATGCACTTAGCCCCTGTGGGATCGAGCTTGCTCGCGAAAGCGGTGTGTCATTCAACAATGATGTCGACTGAAACGGCCAATTCGCGAGCAAGCTCGCTCCCACAAGGGATTGACGGTGTTATTTCGGGCTGCAACTCAGTTCAATGCGCAGCCTGATGATCTCGCGAGAGAACTTGGCCGTGGCGTTCGTATGCTTGCGGGCCGGGACTTCGATGTTGCGCGTACGTGGCGCTTCCGGGCCATTGTTGAAAACGGCTTTGCAGACGGCATCGACATCACCGAAGTTGACCACTTTTATGGAGCCGATGTCCTTGTCGGTGTCATAGGTTTCGTAGTCGATCTTCAAGCCATTGAGATTTTTCTGCACATCGATCGGGTAAGCAAACGCTGTCAGCGGCAGCAGCGCCAGCAACACACAACAGAATTTTTTCATTCGCCAGTCTCCATGAGGGATGGCCAGCTTAGGACAAGAGGAGCTATTGATGAAAGCGCCCCGCGTGACCCTTGATCAATGGCGAACATTGCAGGCCGTGGTCGATCACGGCGGCTTCGCCCAAGCCGCCGAGGCACTGCACCGTTCGCAATCGTCGGTGAGTTACACCGTCGCCCGCATGCAGGACCAGCTCGGCGTGCCCTTGCTGCGCATTGACGGGCGTAAGGCGGTACTCACCGAAGCCGGTGGCGTATTGTTGCGCCGCTCGCGGCAACTGGTGAAACAGGCCAGCCAACTGGAAGACCTCGCCCACCACATGGAGCAAGGTTGGGAGGCCGAGGTGCGGCTGGTGGTTGATGCGGCCTACCCGAGCGCACGCATCGTCCGGGCGCTGACCGCGTTCATGCCGCAAAGTCGTGGCTGCCGCGTGCGCCTGCGCGAGGAGGTGTTGTCGGGGGTCGAAGAAGTGCTGCTGGAAGGCGTGGCCGATCTGGCGATCACCGGTCTGAGCATTCCCGGCTATCTCGGTGCGGAATTGAGCGATGTCGAGTTTGTTGCCGTCGCCCACCCGGACCACGCCTTGCATCGGCTCAATCGCGAACTGAGCTTCCAGGATCTGGAAACCCAGATGCAAGTGGTGATTCGCGACTCCGGGCGCCAGCAGCCACGCGACGTCGGCTGGCTGGGTGCCGAACAGCGCTGGACGGTCGGCAGCCTTGCCACTGCCGCAACGTTCGTCAGCAGCGGCCTGGGTTTCGCCTGGTTGCCCCGACACATGATCGAACGTGAATTGAAGGAAGGCACGCTCAAGCTGCTACCGTTGGTTCAGGGCGGCAGCCGCAACCCGAGTTTCTATCTCTACTCGAACAAGGACAAACCGCTGGGCCCGGCGACACAAATCCTCATCGAACTGCTGCGCACCTTCGACACCTTGCCGCTGGACGCACCGTTCGCCGCCCCCGAACAAGCCTGACACGGAGTTCACCGATGGCGTATTTCGAGCACGAAGGTTGCAACCTGCACTACGAGGAATATGGCCACGGTACGCCGTTGCTGCTGGTTCACGGGCTCGGCTCGAGCACCCTGGACTGGGAAATGCAGATTCCAGCGCTGTCGGCGCATTACCGGGTGATCGTCCCGGATATACGCGGTCACGGTCGCTCGGACAAACCCCGCGAGCGCTACAGCATCGCCGGTTTCAGCGCTGACCTGCTGGCGTTGATCGAGCACCTGAACCTCGGTCCGGTGCATTACGTCGGGCTGTCGATGGGCGGGATGATCGGTTTCCAGTTCGGTGTCGATCACCCTCACCTGCTCAAAAGCCTGACCATCGTCAACAGCGCCCCCGAAGTCAAACTCCGCAGTCGCGACGATTACTGGCAGTGGTTCAAACGCTGGAGCCTGATGCGTGTGCTGAGCCTGGCAACCATCGGCAAGGCGCTGGGCGGCAAACTTTTTCCAAAACCGGAACAGGCTGATTTGCGGCAGAAAATGGCCGAGCGCTGGGCAAAAAACGACAAACGTGCTTATCTCGCCAGCTTCGATGCGATTGTTGGCTGGGGCGTTCAGGAACGACTTTCCCGGGTGACCTGTCCAACCCTCATCGTCACTGCCGACCGTGACTACACACCGGTGGCGCTGAAAGAAACCTATGTAAAACTGCTGCCCGATGCGCGGCTGGTGGTCATCGCCGATTCGCGCCACGCCACCCCGCTCGATCAACCCGAACGTTTCAATCAAACGCTGCTGGAGTTTCTCGCCGCAGCCGACATTCAATCTCAGGATCACTGACCCATGCTGAAAAAACTCGCCCTCGCCGCCGGCACTGTGCTGTTCGCTGCCAACCTGATGGCTGCCACGCCGGCAAAAGCGCCGCACGTGCTGCTGGACACCACCAACGGCCAGATCGAAATCGAACTGGACCCGGTCAAGGCGCCGATCAGTACCAAAAACTTTCTGGATTACGTCAACAGCGGCTTTTACACCAACACCATTTTCCACCGCGTGATCCCGGGCTTCATGGCTCAGGGCGGCGGTTTCACGCCACAGATGCAGCAGAAAGAAACCAAGGCGCCGATCAAGAACGAAGCCAGCAACGGTCTGCATAACGTTCGCGGCACGCTGTCGATGGCACGCACCTCCAACCCTGATTCGGCCACCAGCCAGTTCTTCATCAACGTGGCCGACAACGCCTTCCTCGATCCGGGCCGTGACGCCGGTTACGCGGTATTCGCCAAAGTGGTCAAAGGCATGGACGTGGTCGACATCATCGTCAACTCGCAAACCACCACCAAACAGGGCATGCAGAACGTGCCTTCCGACCCTGTGATCATCAAGTCGGCCAAAGTCATCGACTAAGCTGTACAGGGCGTTTCGAGCGGCGCAGGCCTGACGCCACGCCGCTCACACCGATAAAAGGAGAGCCCGGCCTCCGGGCGGTTATCTGATGCTCTATCGCCGTTTCGAACAACTGATCGACATATTCCGCGATGCTCCGACGGCGGCTCCGCCCAATCGCGTGCTGCCCTTCTATACCTATTACCTGAAACAAGTCTGGCCGAGCTTTGCCGCTCTGTTGGTGGTCGGTCTGTTTGCTGCGTTGATCGAAGTGGCGCTGTTCAGTTACCTGAGCCGCATCATCGACCTGGCCCAAGGCACGCCCAACCCGAATTTCTTCAGCGACCACGCCCTCGAACTGACGTGGATGGTGGTGGTTGCGCTGGTACTGCGACCGATCTTTTTCGGCCTGCACGACCTGCTGGTGCACCAGACCCTGAGCCCGGGGATGACCAGCATGATCCGCTGGCAGAATCACAGCTATGTGCTCAAACAAAGCCTGAATTTCTTCCAGAACGACTTCGCCGGGCGCATCGCCCCAACGCATCATGCAGACCGGCAACTCGCTGCGTGACTCCGCCGTGCAAGCGGTCGACGCGCTGTGGCATGTGGTGATCTACGCGATCAGTTCGCTGGTGCTGTTCGCCGAAGCCGACTGGCGCCTGATGATCCCGTTGCTGACCTGGATCGCCGCCTACATCGGCGCCCTGTATTACTTCGTGCCACGGGTCAAGGACCGCTCGGTGGAGGCCTCCGATGCGCGCTCGAAACTGATGGGGCGGATCGTCGACGGCTACACCAACATCGCCACGCTGAAGCTGTTTGCCCACACCAATTTCGAACAGCATTACGCCAGGGAAGCCATCGAGGAACAGACGGTCAAGGCGCAGATGGCCGGCCGCGTGGTGACCAGCATGGACGTGGCAATCACCGCCATGAACGGTCTGCTGATCGTCGGCACCACCGCGCTGGCGCTGTGGCTGTGGACGCAGTCGTTGATCACGGTCGGCGCTATCGCGCTGGCTACGGGTCTGGTGATTCGCATCGTCAACATGTCCGGCTGGATCATGTGGGTGGTCACCGGCATCTTCGAAAACATCGGCATGGTGCAGGACGGTCTGCAGACCATTTCGCAACCGGTCAGCGTCACTGATCGCGAACAGGCCAAACCACTGGCGGTGGCCCGTGGCGAAGTGCGTTTCGAGCATGTGGATTTTCACTACGGCAAGAAGAAAGGCATCATCGGCGACCTCAACCTGACCATCAAACCCGGCGAGAAAATCGGTTTGATCGGGCCGTCCGGCGCCGGCAAATCGACGTTGGTCAACCTGCTGCTGCGCCTGTACGACGTCGAGGGTGGACGGATCCTGATCGATGGGCAGAACATCGCCGAAGTCGGCCAGGAAAGCCTGCGCGCACGGATCGGCATGATCACGCAGGACACCTCCCTGCTGCACCGCTCGATCCGCGACAACTTGCTGTACGGCAAGCCTGACGCCACCGACGCCGAACTCTGGGATGCGGTGCACAAGGCTCGCGCCGACGAGTTCATTCCGTTGCTGTCGGACGCCGAGGGCCGCACCGGTTTCGATGCACACGTCGGCGAGCGCGGGGTGAAACTGTCCGGCGGCCAGCGCCAGCGCATCGCGATTGCCCGGGTGCTGCTCAAGGACGCGCCGATCCTGATCATGGACGAAGCAACCTCGGCACTGGATTCGGAAGTCGAAGCAGCGATCCAGGAAAGCCTCGAAACCCTGATGCAAGGCAAAACCGTGATCGCCATCGCTCACCGCCTCTCGACCATCGCCCGCATGGATCGGCTGGTGGTGCTGGAAAACGGCAAGATCGCCGAGAGCGGCACCCACGCCGAATTGCTCGCCCATCGCGGGTTGTATGCGCGGTTGTGGGCGCACCAGACCGGAGGATTTGTCGGCATCGATTGATCACAAAAAATCTGACTTTGTGAACTTTTGTGGCGAGGAGCTTGCTCCCGCTCGACTGCGCAGCAGGCGCAAAGCCCGCCAACTGTGCGAGTCTGACACTACCGGTGCAGATAGTTTTGGGACAGCTTCGCTGTCCAGCGGGAGCAAGCTCCCTCGCCACGCAATGTTTGTCCGCCAAAAAACCGCCCCAGCCCGCCAACCATGGGCTCTGGCGGTTTTTTCATGTCTGCTGGCAATCCATCCAAAGCCTGCTGTACTCAGCCAAGGTTCCAGCACGGAACCTGTCGTAAATCTGCAAGGAAGCACAACTCGATACAGTCTCGATAGCACGCCTATCAAGGACTCTCTCATGTCTCTGTTCAAACGTTCAGTTACTGAGTTGTTGGGTACGTTCTGGCTGGTTCTGGGTGGATGCGGCAGCGCAGTACTCGCTGCGTCTTCGCCCTTGGGCATTGGAGTGCTGGGGGTGGCCCTGGCGTTTGGTCTGACGGTGCTGACCATGGCGTTCGCCATTGGCCACATCAGCGGATGTCATCTCAACCCGGCCGTCTCGGTCGGTCTGTTCGTTGGCGGCCGGTTTCCGGCCAAAGAGTTGCCCGCCTATATCATCGCGCAGGTGCTCGGCGCGATTCTCGCCGCGGCGCTGATTGCGCACATTGCCAGCGGCAAGGAGGGTTTCGATATTGCCGCAGGTCTGGCCTCCAACGGGTATGGCGAGCACTCGCCGGGCAAATACTCGATGGCCGCAGGCTTTGTCACCGAGTTGGTGATGACCGCCATGTTCGTGATCATCATCCTCGGCGCTACCGACAAACGCGCTCCGGCGGGCCTTGCACCGATCGCCATCGGCCTGGGTCTGACGTTGATTCACCTGATCTCGATCCCGGTCACCAACACCTCGGTCAACCCGGCGCGCAGCACCGGGCCGGCGCTGATGGTCGGCGGCTGGGCGATCGCACAGTTGTGGATGTTCTGGGTCGCGCCGCTGCTGGGCGCGGTGGTGGGCGGCGGAATCTATCGCTGGCTGGGTAAAGAGGAATCCTGAAGGATGCCTGAGCTCCCTTTGTAGGAGCTGCCGAAGGCTGCGATCTTTTTGACTTTTT
>NZ_JABULD010000514.1:0-2458 GCF_014060985.1 Pseudomonas sp. MD195_PC81_125 | reverse complement strand
CTGCCGAAGGCTGCGATCTTTTGCTCTCGAAAATAAATGAGCCGTTTTTCAGATCTGGCGTGACAGAGAAGGAAAGCCCCCTTGATTCAACCTTCTCAGGATCACCCTTCATGCACCCCACCCGCCTCACGCCACTGGCCCGCCACCTGCGCAACCTCGTACTGGGCGCCAGCCTGAGCTTCAGCGCTCTGCCAGCCATGGCCGCCGAAACCAAGGTTTACCACATCGCCCCGGCGTCGCTGGAAAACGCCCTCAACCAGTTTGGTCGTGAAGCCGGCGTGCTGATCTCCTTCGGTTCGCAGATCACCAGCGGCGTGCAAAGCCGTGGCCTGGAAGGCAGCTACACCGCCGCCCAAGGTCTCGATGCATTGCTCGAGGGCACCGGCCTGCAAGCCCGCGCCGAAGGTAACAACGCGTTCAGCCTGCAACCGGTCGGCGACACCGCGCTGGAGCTGGACGCCTCGAAAGTCGTCGGTGACTGGCTCGGTGACGCGGCGCAGGTCAACGTGTTCGAGCATCCGGGCGCCCGCGACGTGATCCGCCGTGAAGACTTCGAACGCCAAGGCGCGACCCAGGCGCGCGATGTACTCAACCGCATCCCCGGGGTCAACGCGCCGGAAAACAACGGCACCGGCAGCCACGACATGGCGCTGAACTTTGGCATTCGCGGTCTTAACCCGCGCCTGGCGGCGCGCTCGACGGTACTGATGGACGGCATTCCCGTGCCGTTCGCCCCTTACGGCCAGCCACAGTTGTCGTTTGCGCCGATCAGCATGGGCAACATGGACGCGGTGGATGTGGTGCGTGGCGGCGGCGCGGTGCGTTACGGCCCGCAAAACGTCGGCGGTGTGGTCAACTTCGTGACCCGCGCCATCCCCGATGAGCCGACGGTCAAGGGTGGGCTCCAGACAGAAACCAGTCCGTCGTCGAGCCATGACGGCTTCAAGACCAGCGCCAACCTGCTCGCGGGCGGCACCAATGACAATGGCCTGGGCGGCGCGCTGCTGTACTCCGGCACCCGGGGCGGCGACTGGCGTGAACACAGCGATACCGAGATCGACGACCTGATCCTCAAGGGCAAATACCAGCTCGACGAGGCCAACAGCTTCAACGCCATGGCCCAGTATTACGAGGGCAAGGCCGACATGCCCGGTGGCCTGAGCGTCGCCGATTACGATGCCAATCCGTACCAGTCGACGCGATTGAAAGACCAGTTCTGGGGTCGCCGGACGATGTTCAACTTTGGCTATCGCTATCAGGAAGATCGCCGCGAATTCACCGCCAACACCTTCTTCACCAAAACCCTGCGTAGCGGTTATCTGGATCAGGGCAGCTTTCTCTCGCTGTCGCCGCGCGAGTATTGGGTACGCGGTTTCGAAACGCGCTTCGCCCAAGGTTTTGATCTCGGCCCGACCAGCCATGAAGTCGGCGTCGGTTATCGCTACATCAACGAGGCTGGCCACGAGTTGCGCTATCGCACGCCGATCAGCAGCAACCAATACCCGACCACTAACAGCCGCAACGACCGCGACACCCGCGGTGGCACCGAAGCCAATGCGTTGTTCGTCGACGATCGCATCGACATCGGCAAATGGACCATCACCCCGGGCGTGCGCTACGAGATGATCGAGTCGCAGCAGACCAACAACCTGACCAACGTCAAATACCAAGGCGACTACAACACCGCGCTGCCGGCACTGAACGTGCTGTATCACCTGACTGACAGCTGGAATCTGTACGCCAACACCGAAGGCTCGTTCGGCAGCGTGCAGTACAGCCAGATGCCTAACCGCGTGAGCAGCGGCGAAGTGAAACCGGAGAAGGCTCGCACCTGGGAACTCGGCACCCGTTACGACAACGGTGCATTGCGCGCGGAGATCGGTGCATTTCTGATCAACTTCGACAACCAATACGAAAGCAACCAGACCAATGATTCAGTGATCGCCCGTGGCGAGACCCGCCATCAGGGAATCGAGACCAGCGTCAATTACGCACTGGATGACTTGAGCCCGGCACTGGCCGGTTTCGATGTGTACGCCACTTATGCCTATGTCGACGCGACCATCCGCGAAGACGGGCCGAACAAGGGCAACCGCGTACCGTTCTCCTCGAAACACAAAGGCACAATTGGCGTCGGTTACACCGAAGGGCCGTGGAAGCTCAACTTTGACAGCAGCTTCCAGAGCGACCAGTTCGCCGACAACGCCAACACCTCCAAGGAAAGTGCCGACGGCAGCACCGGCAAAATCCCCGGCTACATGCTGTTCAGCAGCCGCGCCGGTTACGACTTCGGCCCGCAACTGTCGGATCTGAACGTGGCAGTGGGGGTGAAGAACATCTTCAACACGCAGTACTTCACCCGCTCGTTTGACGACAACAACAAGGGCAAGTACGTCGGTGAACCGCGCACGGTGTATGTACAAACGTCTGTAGCTTTTCTAAAAAGAACTGTGGCGAG
>NZ_JABULD010000723.1:0-1232 GCF_014060985.1 Pseudomonas sp. MD195_PC81_125 | reverse complement strand
ATTGGTCACGCAGGCGTTGGTAGAGCGGGAGTCGGGCATCACTGGATAAAGAATTCATCGACTTTATTCACCTTGTTATCTAGTCATCTATATGAATCTCGCGGCGAGTATTTGCCCAGATAACTTGCCTGTCAAGGAGCGGCTGTTCGTCCTGCTGACGAATGGCTGCCCCACTGCCCTTTTCATAGACATGCGGGGTTTAGCTGGCGATGTCAGATGCTGGCCGAATGTGGAGGGTCAGGAGTGACAGCAGAAAGCTGACGGCCGAGGATGACCGCTCCTGGCCGAAACCCGCCTGTCACGAAGGGCAACCTAATCATTAACCTGGTGCGATTTCAACATGTTAAAGCGTCGTCCCCAAGTCCGCTTCTGGCCGGTAGCGGTCGGTTTCCCGATGTCCGCTTCTGACTGTTTCCTGCCTGTCACGACTGACTAGCGCAGTCTCTCTGCGGATCGATGCCGTCGAGATTTCTGGTTCATCAATGATGAAACCTCTCCAACTTGAGATGGCGCGATCGGCATGTTCAAATGAATAATGGCCTTTTGCTACGGTACTCTCAATTGAAACAGAATCGCGGAATCATCCTATTTTTTTCGGCTATGACTTTTCTCTTTATCCTGGTACAGGTATGGCACGCAAAATCTGCCCAGGAAGAGAAAAAGCAGGAGCGGGAGCACCAACTCAAAGGGCTCGCGCTCATCATGAGTGCGCTGTCCGGAAAAGTATCTGATGACTCAACTCGCGTCGATTCTGTGACCTACAGCGATGAGGTCATGCGTATCTCTTACACACTCACAAAAGTTACCAAAGACGAAATCGATTCTGATGAATTCACCAAGGATGCAAGAGCGATTGCAGCTTCTGCATTCTGTAATGAAAAAGGTTTGGGACAGTTCGTGAAATCGGGTCTTTCCATTGACCTCCTCTACAAAGATTCAACCAGTTCACCGATCGTCAATTTTCAGATAGGCAAGTCCGACTGCCTCTGAAGCCCCCCTTGAAGCCCGCCTCTCTCGCGGGCTTTTTTCGCCGTGTCGTACCACAGTGAGTCCACGCAGCAGACACAACTTCCGGTGGCTGCATCAATCATTTCTGTTCGGAAGATCTGTCAATCCCCTCACGCGCAGGCGTTGTCCAGTCAGTGGCGCGCCTTTCATCAATTGAGTCGTGCTTGTGCTTTCCGTAAGCAGGCATGCGGAGTTACTGCACGCCGTGCTCAGGTAACGCAAAG
>NZ_JABULD010000136.1:0-13761 GCF_014060985.1 Pseudomonas sp. MD195_PC81_125 | reverse complement strand
TGCGGCCTTTTTGTTTTGTGCTTGCGGTCGGATCCGTTGATCCATGACACTGTCGGGTCTGTGTGACGCAATTATTTCGCTGTGGAGACTGCCGGCATGGCGCACGAACTCTATACCCGCACCAATCAGAAAATCTATTTCGCCGGCCTGTCGCTGGAAGCTCTGGCTCGTGCCGAAGAGGGGCGAGCGATGAATTCGCTGGCGCTGATCCAGGCTGGGCGTGAATCGGCGTTATTTCACCTCTACGGCGCGCTTTTGGGACTGTGCCATGAGATCGCCGGTTTCTATCGTCTGCCTCAGGCTAATGCTTCGCGAGCAGAAGTGTTGTTGACTCGTGACGTCCTGGAATCGATTGCCATCCCTGAGCTGGCCGAGATGGTGGAACTGACCGGTAACCCTGAAACCTGGCTGGCGAAACTGCTGGCGGCGCATTCGGCGTTGTTCCAGCCGCCACGGGTGCCACAGAAGCCCAAGGGCGATGTGACGCAGCCATTGATTCAGGCCATTAATCTTGATGAGGAAGAGGCGCCGCAGGAGTTGAGTCGCGAAGAGCTGGAGAGCTGGCGGCAGAATCTCAAAGGTCTGGCGATCCGCTTTCGCGAAGGTCTGAACGAATGCTGATGGGCATTGGTACGGTGGCAATCTGAAACATGCTGCTGGTCAAGATCCCGAGCGAACCCCGAATGATGTCTATATAATCCCTGCCTTTCGTGGAGAACAGACCTATATGCCAACGTCCTTTCTAGAAATTGTCGAGTTACCAGACGGCCGAATCGAACTGCGCAGGGCTGAGGACGAGGGGTCTCTGGTGACGCTGGATTTCTCCGAGGATGCCAAGGCGTTCCTGCAAGGCCAGCACGTGGAAATCGCCAAGGCGATGTTAAGCGTCGGCGTACAGATGGCCGGTCGTATGGTCGAAGGCGAGTTTGATAAGGAAGAAGGGCCGCGGGTTCTTCACTGAGCCCCGCCTGTCGGCGATTGCCGCTATCGCATCAGATCGGCTTCTCTGTCCCTGGAGAAGCCATGCGCTTCACACAGTGCGCGTTACCAGTGAATCAACCCAGTCGAATGTTCAGGCTCTGAGCGTCGCCCGTGCGGGCAGCGCCGACCAGCTGTTGCCGGGAGCTTGTGTTCAGTGGGTTGAGCCATGTCACCACTGTGTGGCTACGGCCCAGACGCAGCGCTTCACACGCCAGTTGCTGAGCGCTTTGCGCGCCACGTGGTTGCAGCAGCAGAATGCGTTCACGGTTCAGGCCGGCCTCTCGCAGCCAGGTTTGGGTCAGGCTGGCGGGTGGGGCGATCAGCGTCAGCCAGCGTGCATCCTGATCCTCGCTCAGTTCGCGAAGGATCGGGGCGAGCAGGTTCAGGCAGTTCCCGGCCGCACCGCGCAGTGACAGCTCACTGAATACTTCCGGTTCGGCAATCCATGGGCGCTCGACGACATCTTTCAGGATCGGCGCCATCGGTTGTGCCAGAAACGCTTCGAATAAAGGCAGTTGTGTTTGCTGAGGTGTGTGTGGGAACTGCATAAAGCCTCCTTTAGCGGCGGATGACGCCGACACTCAAGCCTTCGATCACCAGTTCCTGATCTTTCAGGTCGACTTCGATAGGGGCGAACTCAGGGTTTTCGGCAATCAGCCAGACTTTGCTGCCTTCGCGCTTGAAGCGCTTGACCGTCACTTCATCGCCGATCCGTGCAACCACGACCTGGCCATTGCGTGCTTCGCGAGTAGTGTGAACCGCCAGCAGGTCACCGTCGAAAATGCCGATGTCCTTCATGCTCATGCCGTGTACGCGCAACAGGTAGTCGGCTCGGGGATGGAAGAAGGCCGGGTTGATGTTGCAGGACTCTTCGATGTGCTGCTGGGCGAGGATCGGAGCACCGGCGGCGACCCGGCCAATGATTGGCAGGGTGGAGTCATCGGTCTTGGCTTCGAAGCCAGGGATGCGGATGCCCCGAGAAGCGCCAGGCGTCATCTCGATGGCGCCTTTGCGGGCCAGGGCCTTGAGGTGCTCTTCAGCCGCGTTTGGCGACTTGAAACCCAGCTCCTGAGCGATTTCCGCGCGGGTTGGCGGGTAGCCGTTGTCTTCGAGGCAGCGTTTGATAAAGGCCAGAATCTCGGCTTGGCGTGGCGTCAGCTTTAGCATATTGATCGCTCTGTCTTTTTATACAGTGACTGGGATTATATACAGTGAAGCAGTCTTGGCAATGCCCGTTTTTTTGCGGCCCGCCGGACGGTCGGCTGCCGTGCTTATTAAAGGAGCGGACGAGTGTGGTTAAATAGCTGACCGACCATTCCCAAAACGAACTGGCAGGCTTGACAAGGCACAGGCTGAAACGTATGTTTCAAACAAGTGTTTGTCAGGCGGAGTAGCCATGGCCCAGTCGGAAACCGTTGAACGCATTCTTGATGCTGCCGAGCAGTTGTTCGCGGAGAAAGGTTTCGCCGAAACCTCATTGCGTTTGATCACCAGCAAGGCCGGGGTAAACCTGGCGGCGGTGAACTATCATTTCGGCTCCAAGAAAGCCCTGATCCAGGCGGTTTTTTCGCGCTTCCTCGGGCCGTTCTGCGTCAGTCTTGATAAAGAGTTGGAACGGCGTCAGGCCAAGCCGGAAAACAAACCGACACTTGAAGAGTTGCTGGAGATCCTCGTTGAACAGGCGCTGGTGGTCCAGCCACGCAGCGGTAACGACCTGTCGATTTTCATGCGTTTGCTCGGGTTGGCGTTCAGCCAGAGCCAGGGTCACCTGCGTCGTTATCTGGAAGACATGTACGGCAAGGTGTTCCGCCGCTACATGCTGCTGGTCAACGAAGCGGCTCCGCGCATTCCGCCCATCGAACTGTTCTGGCGCGTGCACTTCATGCTCGGCGCTGCGGCGTTCAGCATGTCGGGCATCAAGGCCCTGCGCGCGATTGCCGAGACCGATTTCGGCGTCAACACGTCGATCGAACAGGTGATGCGCCTGATGGTGCCGTTCCTCGCCGCTGGCATGCGTGCCGAAACCGGTGTCACCGATCCGGCGATGGCAACAGCGCAATTGCGTCCGCGCAGCAAGTCGACTCCGGTGGCCGCCAAGGTTTAACCGCACACGGGTGGGCGCGGCAGTTTACATCCGCTAAGCTAGCCGCCCATGCCGACTCTCGTTCTGAACCCGAAATCCCAAGAAATTGCCGACCTGCCGAGCATTGCTCACGGTAGCGATTTCCTGCGGGTCGGGTTTTTCGTTTTCAAGGAATTTCTATGACTGCTGGCCTGCAAGGCTCGTTGATGGTGGACGTCGCCGGTACCTGGCTGACGGCCGAAGATCGCCAATTGTTGCGTCAGCCCGAAGTGGGTGGCCTGATCATTTTTGCCCGTAACATCGAGCATCCACGGCAGGTGCGTGAGCTGAGCGCCGCGATCCGCGCCATTCGCCCGGATCTGCTGCTGGCGGTGGACCAGGAGGGCGGTCGCGTCCAGCGCCTGCGTCAGGGCTTCGTGCGCCTGCCGGCGATGCGCGCCATTGCTGACAACCCGAATGCCGAGTATCTCGCTGAGCAATGCGGCTGGATCATGGCCACTGAAGTGCTGGCGGTCGGCCTTGATCTGAGTTTCGCCCCGGTACTGGACCTGGATTACCAGCGCAGCGCCGTGGTTGGCACCCGTTCGTTCGAGAGTGATCCCGAGCGCGCCGCATTGCTCGCTGGAGCGTTTATTCGCGGCATGAACAGCGCCGGCATGGCTGCCACTGGCAAACATTTCCCCGGTCACGGCTGGGCTGAAGCCGATTCCCACGTCGCGATCCCGAACGACGAGCGCAGCCTTGACGACATCCGCGCCAATGATCTTGTACCGTTCGCCAGGTTGAGTAAGCAGCTCGCGGCGGTCATGCCCGCCCACGTCATCTATCCGCAAGTCGATTCGCAACCTGCCGGCTTCTCCCGTCGCTGGTTGCAGGAGATCCTGCGCGGCGAGTTGCAGTTCGACGGGGTGATCTTCAGCGACGACCTTTCAATGGCCGGCGCTCACGTGGTTGGCGATGCCGCCAGCCGTATCGAAGCCGCACTGACTGCCGGCTGTGATATGGGGCTGGTGTGCAACGACCGCGCTGCTGCGGAACTTGCGCTCAGTGCCGCGCAACGGATGAAGGTCAAGCCGTCCACGCGCATTGCGCGGATGCGCGGCCAGGCGTTCGCCAGCACCGACTACCGTCAGGACCCGCGCTGGCTCACTGCAATCGGTGCGCTCAAAGACGCTCAACTGATCGATTAAGGATTATTTGCTATGACGGTTTACGCAATCATTGGTGGCACCGGCCTGACTCAACTCGAAGGCTTGACCATTCGCCAATCGCTGGCGGTAGACACGCCTTATGGCGCGCCATCAGCCGACGTGCAGATCGGTGAATACGCTGGCAAGGAAGTGCTGTTCCTCGCCCGTCACGGCCATCCGCATCGCTTTCCGCCACACAAGGTCAACTACCGCGCCAACCTGTGGGCGCTGAAGCAGGCTGGCGCGGAGGCGATCATCGCGGTCAACGCGGTGGGCGGGATTCACCCGGCCATGGGCACCGGCCACTTCTGTGTGCCGCATCAGATCGTCGACTACACCAGCGGTCGCGAACACACGTTTTTTCGCCGACGATCTGGAGCACGTCACCCACATCGATTTCAGCTTTCCTTACAGCGAGCCGCTGCGTCAGCAATTGATTGCGGCGGTGGCTGCCGAAGGTTGCGAATACAGCGATCAGGGCGTGTATGCCTGCACTCAGGGCCCGCGTCTGGAAACCGTGGCGGAGATCGTGCGACTGGAGCGCGATGGCTGCGACATCGTTGGCATGACCGGCATGCCGGAAGCCGCGCTGGCCCGTGAACTGGAGCTGGATTACGCCTGCCTGGCGCTGGTGGTGAATCCGGCGGCGGGCAAGACCACCGAAGTGATCACCATGGCCGAGATCGAGCAGGCGCTGCATGACGGGATGGGCAAAGTGAAATCGGCGTTGGCGCGGGTGCTCAAGGGCTGAGTCTGACCGAAACCGATTTGGCCTCATCGCTGGCAAGCCAGCTGCCACAGGTATCGAGTTGAATCACAGTGTTGTGTTCGACTCATAACCTTGTGGGAGCTGACTTGCCAGCGACAGCTCTCTAATTGGCAGGGAGGAGCTCAACGCTTGTCGAGCTTATCCGGCAACGGCGCAAACAGCGCTTCGATGTCATCGCTCTGTAGTTTCCAGTCTCCGGCCTTGCGCCCATCCAGCACGCCAGCTGCCAGGTCGGACTTTTCCTTCTGCAGGTGCTGAATCTTCTCTTCCACCGTGCCCCGGGCAATCATCTTGTAAACGAACACCGGCTTTTCCTGGCCGATCCGGTACGCGCGGTCAGTCGCCTGATTCTCGGTTGCCGGGTTCCACCACGGGTCGTAATGAATCACCGTGTCCGCTTCGGTCAGGTTCAAACCAACGCCACCGGCCTTCAGGCTGATCAGAAAGATCTGGCGCTTACCGCTCTGGAATTCCTTCACCGGCGTGCGCCGATCGCGGGTCTGTCCCGTCAGCAGGGCATAGGCCACGTTGCGTTTTTTTCAGTTCGTCTTCGATCAGTGACAGCATCGACGTGAACTGCGAGAACAGCAGAATTCGCCGACCTTCCTCAAACAACTCCTCGAGCATTTCCATCAGGCTGTCGAGCTTGCCGGAACTGCTGCCGCGAGCGGGCAGGGTGGCGTCGTTGACCAGGCGCAGGTCGCAGCAGACCTGACGCAGCTTGAGCAGGGCTTCAAGAATGATGATCTGGCTGCGCGCCACGCCCTTGCGAGTGATCTCGTCGCGGACTTTCTTGTCCATCGCCAGGCGCATGGTTTCGTACACGTCGCGCTGGGCTTCGTTGAGATCGACCCAGTGGATGATCTCGGTCTTGGGTGGCAGCTCGGTAGCCACCTGTTCCTTGGTGCGGCGCAGCAGAAACGGTTTTATCCGCCCATTGAGGTGCTGCAATCTGACTTCGCTGGCGCGTTTTTCGATCGGTACGCGGTAGTCGGCATTGAAACTTTTGACGTCGCCCAGCCAGCCCGGCAGCAGGAAATGAAACAGCGACCACAACTCACCGAGGTGGTTTTCCAGCGGTGTGCCGCTCAGGCACAGCCGTTGGCGCGCGTTGAGTTCGCGGGCAGCCTGTGCGGCTTTGCTGTTGGGGTTCTTGATGTATTGGGCTTCGTCCAGCACCAGAACGTGCAGCGGCTGTTGCGCCAGGCGCTCGACGTCCTTGGGCAGCAGCGCGTAAGTGGTGAGGATCAGGTCGAAATCGGCCAGATGCTCGAAGTGTTTTTTGCGGGCGGCACCGTACAGCGCGACCACTTTCAGTTGCGGCGTGAAGTGCGCAGCTTCGTCGAGCCAGTTCGGGATCAGGCTGGTGGGCATCACCACCATGCACGGCCGATCCAGGCGCCCGGCATTTTTCTCGCTGAGAATATGCGCCAGAGTCTGTAGGGTTTTGCCCAGGCCCATGTCGTCCGCCAGGATCCCGCCAACCTCTAGCTGACGCAGGGACTGCATCCAGCTCAAGCCTTCGAGCTGATAAGGCCGCAACGTCGCGTTCAAGCCCTTCGGCGCTTTGGCGCTGAAGTCGCGAATGTCGCGCAGGCGTTGGGCGAAGCTGCGAATCTGCTCGCCGCCTTCCCACAGCAGGGGAAGGCCTTCCAGCGAATTGAGCCGCGTCGCGTCGGCCTTGCTCAGGCGCAGGGTGGTTTCGCCCGGCTCCTGCAAGTAAAACTCGCCCAGTGTCGCCAGCACCGGTTTCAGTCGGCCAAGGGGCAGGGCCACCTGCAGTGGCCCGTGCTCACTGTTGCGTTGCGGAATATTGACCAGAATCAGTTCGTCATCGCGTCGCCGTGCCAGGCGTTCCGGGTTGAGGATTTCCGTGTGCGAGCGCATCAGGTTGAGCAGGATCGGCAGCAGGCTCAGGCGTTCGCCATTGACGATAATCCCCAGCTCCAGATCGAACCAGTCGCGTTCCGGTGCCTGTTCGACAGTCGCGTACCAGTCGTCGACGGCGGTCAGATCGAAACCGAATTCCTCGTCGATCTGCAATTCCCAGCCTTGGGTACGCAGTTTCGGCAGTTCATTGAGGGTGAACGTCAGCCAGGCGCTGTCGTTGACCATCTCGTACAGCTCGCCGGCGCTTTCCGGCAGCGCTTTGCTCTGGCGGGTGGCGATGCGAAAGCCGAGGATTCTTAACTGTTCGCGGTAGGACTGTTCCACTTCAGGATGGCGTTTTATCCGCAGCGTCTGGGTTTCCTGACGGATCAGGATGTCGCTGTTTTTCTGCCCGCTGACGTATTCATCCAGATAGCTGAACGACAGCGCCGCGCGATGCTGGATGTAGCGCTGCATCTTGCCGTTGCGTGGCTCGAACGCGCTGAACTCGACGCTGGCCAGCCACAGGCGCGGCAGCGGTTGCACGTTGTCCACCAGCACTTGCGGCGGCGCCTTGGGGCTGCGGTTCTCCAATACGGCCTGGAGTTTTTCCAGCAGTTCGGCGTCTTTTGCGGCGGCCGGGTATTCGAGGGTTTCCTGCACTTGCAGCAGCACTGCTGCGCAATGTTTGCAGTTGCTGCGCACCGGGCAGGTGCACGTGGCGTCAACCAGCAACAGGGTGCCTTTGGCTGACTCACGCAGGTGAAGGGTCTGACGGTAGACGTTACCGCCAGAGCCTTCGCAACTGGCGGTGATGGTCGCATCGCCAACCTGCGCGATGCGTACCCGATTCTCCAGGGCGTAGCGGCGGCCACGCTCCAGGCTCTGTTCCTTGAATCGGCTGACCCAGGAGGGTGCCAACGGTTTACTCAGGGGCGGGGACATAAGGACTTCGATCAGTCCGGAATCGCTTCAGGAGCTTGCCGAGGGGCGGGCGCCGTCAGGGAAGTGATCTTGATCAGCAGCGCCAGGTGGCCGTTGTCGAGATAGTTGAGCTGGCCGTTTTTAGTGTGGCTGTCCTGCTTCAGGCGTTCGCTGGCAGTGACCATGCCGTTGGCGTCGATCTGGTTGACCCAGAAGTCGGCGTTCACGTCGGTGAAGCGCCCGAGTTTCATTTCCAGGGTGCCTTCGATCGGGAACTGGCCGAACTGTTCCTTGCCGTCGCTGACGGCCACCTTGGTCGGCGCTTCGCCGAGGGTTTGCTGCCAGGCCTTGTGCAGCAGCACGCTGTACTCGCCGCTGGCGCTGAGTTTGTTGGCCACCTCATTCAAGGCAGGTGTGCGCTGGCTGGCATCGTCGAGGCGTTGAGCGCCGGCTGCCCAGTCTTCCGGGGCCGCGCGGCTGACAATCGCCGGTACGGCGTTCTGCCGCACCAGAATCATTTCGACCATGTAGGTGTCATCGGCAAACGCCATCGGTGCTACGAAGCTGAGTAGCAAAGTCAGTGAGCGAAACAGGCGCATGCGGCGTCCTTCAAACAGTTTTCGGGAGGAGGCGCTCGAACAGCGCCTCTACAGTATTAAAGCGCTCTTCCGGGCGTTCCATCGGCACCTGGAACTTGAACATTGTGGCGCCTTCGAATTTGTAGCGTTTTGGCTGAGTCTGGATCAGCTTGATCAAGGTCATCGGGTCGACCGGCGTCTGCGCGGCGAACTCGATGCGGCCACCTTGCGGGCCACCGTCGACTTTCTTGATGCCCAGTTGTTCGGCCTGCAACTTCAGCGCGGTGATGCGCACCAGATTCTTGGTCGGCTCCGGCAGCAGACCGAAGCGGTCGATCATCTCCACTTGCAGATCCTTCAGGCCTTCCTCGTCGGTGGCCGAAGCGATGCGCTTGTACAGGATCAGGCGGGCATGAACATCCGGCAGATAGTCTTCCGGTATCAGCGCCGGCACCCGCAGGTTGACTTCCGGGCCACCGCCGAGCGGTTGATCAAGGTTCGGTTGCTCGCCCTTGCGGATCGACTTCACCGCGCGCTCGAGCATTTCCATGTAGAGCGTGAAGCCCACGGCCTGAATCTGCCCGCTCTGGCCGTCGCCGAGCAATTCGCCGGCGCCACGGATTTCCAGGTCGTTGGTCGCCAGCACGAAACCGGCGCCCAGATCCTGAGTGTTGGCAATCGCTTCCAGACGCTTTTCCGCGTCCGAGGTGATTTGCTGGCGCGGCGGCGTCAGCAGGTAGGCGTAAGCCTGGTGGTGACTGCGACCCACACGTCCGCGCAACTGGTGCAATTGCGCCAGGCCGAACTTGTCGGCGCGCTCGATGATGATGGTGTTGGCGCTCGGCACGTCGATGCCGGTCTCGATGATGGTCGAGGCGATCAGTACGTTGAAGCGCTTGTGATAAAAGTCGCTCATCACCTGTTCGAGTTCGCGTTCACGCATCTGCCCATGGCCGATGCCGATCCGCGCTTCCGGCACCAGTTCGGCGAGATCGGCAGCGCACTTCTCGATGGTCTTCACGTCGTTGTGCAAGTAGTAAACCTGCCCACCGCGCAGCAGTTCACGCAGCAGGGCCTCTTTGACCGTGCTCTTGTTCTGCTCCATCACGAAGGTGCGCACCGACAGGCGTCGCGCCGGCGGCGTGGCAATGATCGACAGGTCGCGCATACCCGACACCGCCATGTTCAGCGTGCGCGGAATCGGCGTGGCGGTCAGCGTCAGAATGTCGACTTCGCTGCGCAGGGCCTTGAGCTGTTCTTTCTGCCGGACACCGAAACGGTGTTCTTCGTCGATGATCACCAGTCCGAGGTTTTTGATCTTCACATCGTCGGACAGCAGCTTGTGGGTACCGATGACGATGTCGATCTTGCCTTCCGCCAGATCGGCAATCGCCGCGTTGACTTCCTTGGCCGATTTGAAGCGACTCATCACTTCTACGGTCACCGGCCAGTCGGCGAAGCGGTCGCGGAAGCTGTTGTAGTGTTGCTGGGCGAGCAGGGTGGTCGGCACCAGAATCGCCACCTGACGCCCGCCGTGCACGGCGATGAACGCTGCGCGCATCGCCACTTCGGTCTTGCCGAAACCGACGTCGCCGCAGACCAGGCGATCCATCGGCTTCGGCGCGAGCATGTCTTCGCGCACGGCTTCGATGGTCGCTTGCTGATCCGGGGTTTCTTCGAACGGGAAACCGGCGCTGAACGTCGCGTAATCGGCTTTCGGGTCGGCAAACGCGTAGCCTTCGCGCGCGGCGCGGCGGGCATAGATGTCGAGCAATTCAGCAGCGACATCGCGCACCTGTTCGGCGGCTTTGCGCTTGGCTTTCTGCCAGGTCTCGGAGCCGAGGCGGTGCAGCGGCGCCAGTGAGTCATCGCTGCCGGTGTAACGCGCGATCAGATGCAGGTTGGCCACCGGCACGTAGAGCTTGGCGTTCTCGGCGTATTCCAGGGTGAGGAATTCCGCCGCCTGATTGTCGATTTCCAGAATCGTCAGGCCCAGATAACGCCCGACCCCGTGATCGATGTGCACCACCGGCGCGCCTTCGCGCAGCTCGGTGAGGTTCTTGATCACGGCATCGTTGTTGGCGTCGGCACGTTTTTCCCGGCGACGACGCTGCATCACCCGCTGACCGAACAGCGGACTCTCGGCCACCAGCGCCAGCGCCGGGTCATCGAGCATCAAGCCCTCGTCGAGCGGGGCAATGGTGATCGCCAGACGGTCCTTGCTCGCAACGAAGTCCGGCCAGCTGTCGACGGTTTTCGGCCGCAGCTTCAGACGCTCCAGCAACTCCAGCAGGACTTCACGACGGCCCGCGGATTCGGCGGTGAACAGCACGCGTCCGGGGAATTCGTCGAGGAATGCCGAGAGCGCCGCCAGCGGTTGCGTCGCCTTGGCTTCGATCGCCAGGTTCGGCAGCGCTTGCGCCGGGAAGCGCTCGCGACCGGCACCGGCTTCGACGTCCTGCTGACTGGCCACTACCCGTGGCCAGCTCTTGAGACGGGCGAAGCAGTCTTCCACCGGCAGGAACAGTTCGGCGGGCGGCAATAAAGGACGTGATGGATCGACGCGGCGCTCTTCGTAGCGATTGCGCACGTCGTTCCAGAAGTTTTCCGCTGCTTGCTCGATGCCCGGCAGCGAGAACACCTGCGTGTCCTGCGGCAGGTAATCGAACAGCGTCGAAGTCTCATCGAAGAACAGCGGCAGGTAGTACTCGATACCGGCGGGCGTGATGCCGCTGCTCAGGTCCTGGAAGATCGGGCAGCGCCGGAAGTCGACATCGAAGCGCTCGCGGAATCGCGCCTTGAAGCGGGTGACCGCATCTTTCTGCAGCGGAAACTCTCGCGCCGGCAGCAGCTTGACCGATTCGACCTTGTCGATGGAGCGCTGGTTTTCCGGGTCGAAGGTGCGCAGGGTTTCGATTTCGTCGTCGAACAGGTCAATGCGATAGGGCAGTTTGCTGCCCATCGGGAACAGGTCGATCAGCGCGCCGCGTACGGTGAACTCGCCGTGCTCGTAAACCGTATCGACGTAGCGATAGCCGCTGGCTTCCAGGCGCGAGCGCATCTGTTCGACATCGAGCTTCTGCCCGACATCCAGCACCAGGCTGCTGCCAAGCAGGAATTTGGTCGGCGCCAGGCGATGCAGGGCGGTGGTGATCGGCACCACCAGCACGCCATGCGCCAGTTCCGGCAGCCTGTACAGGCTGGCGATGCGCTGGGAAATGATGTCCTGGTGCGGCGAGAACAGATCGTACGGCAGGGTTTCCCAGTCGGGGAAATGCAGCACGGGCAAATCCGGGGCGAAGAAACTCAGCTCCTGTTCCAGCCGTTCGGCACTCTGGCTGTCGGCGGTCAGTAGCAGGGTGAAGCGCTTGGCTGCGCTGGCAGCCTCGGCAATCGCGAGGCTGAGGGCGGCACCGGGCAAGTTGCCCCAATGCTGTTTACCTGCCGCGGCAGGGAGAAGCGGTAGACGCAGAACAGGCACGGAAGGTTGAGCTCCAGGCGTTGCGACAAAGTCGGTAATTGTAGCGGCGTCAGGTGCCGGCTGTCAGTTGCAGACTGCGTCTATCTGCGCGGTTTGCGCGAAATGTAGTGGTAACCATAAAAACGAGCACTTTTTTTACGGTTATGTAGTGCCGAAATCGACCGGTGTTACGGAGGGTTACAGACATCGGCTAACAGTCGTCGAAAAATTGACTGCGCTGAAAGCCCCGGTTTTACTGGGCTGGCGCGAGGCGTAATTTTTTTGAACGGAATTTTGTTACCGATTGCGCGACAAGCGCGCATTGCTACAAGAGGTTCTCGGCGGCATAATGTAGCCCCTTTTTTTCTGCCCCTACATGTGGAAGGTTCCCGTGACTCAGAAGCCCGACCAGTGTCTTGGTGAATGGATCGACCGTGAAGCACTCGCAGAAGCGATGATTCCGCTTATCGGTCAGCTCTACCGCAATAACAACGTGGTGAGCTCGATCTATGGCCGCAGCCTGATCAACCAGTCTGTCATCGCGATTCTCAAAGCTCACCGCTTTGCTCGCCACCGTTCCTCCGACGATAGCGAACTCTCCGTCCACGAAACATTCCCTCTGCTTAAAGCCATGAGCGAGCTCAAGCTCGGCGCGGCTTCGGTAGACCTGGGCAAGTTGGCGTTCAAATTCCGCAGCGAAGGCAATGGCCGCAGCGCCGAGCAGTTCGTGCGTGAAGAACTGGCTGACGTGGTTGGTCAGCAAAACGCTTCGGCCCGCAAAGGCACTGACGTTGTGCTGTACGGCTTCGGTCGTATCGGCCGTCTGCTGGCGCGCATCCTGATCGAGAAAACCGGTGGTGGCGACGGTCTGCGTCTGCGTGCCATCGTCGTGCGCAAGGGCGCCGAAAACGACCTGACCAAACGCGCCAGCCTGCTGCGTCGCGATTCGGTACACGGTCCGTTCAACGGCACCATCGTCATCGACGAAGAAAACAACACCATCACCGCCAACGGTAACCTGATCCAGGTGATCTACGCGAAGAACCCGACCGAGGTGGATTACACCCAGTACGGCATCAAAGACGCGCTGCTGGTGGACAACACCGGTGTATGGCGTGACGCCGATGGCCTGGGTCAACACCTGCAATGCCCGGGTGTTGCTCGCGTTGTTCTGACCGCGCCTGGCAAAGGCAAGCTGAAGAACATCGTTCACGGTATCAACCACAACGAAATCACCGCTGACGACAAGATCGTGTCCGCCGCTTCCTGCACCACCAACGCCATCGTGCCGGTGCTGAAGGCTGTGAATGACAAGTTCGGCATCATCAACGGTCACGTCGAAACCGTTCACTCGTACACCAACGACCAGAACCTGATCGACAACTTCCACAAGGGTGACCGTCGTGGCCGTTCCGCCGCGCTGAACATGGTCATCACCGAGACCGGTGCTGCCACCGCTGCTGCCAAGGCCCTGCCTGAGCTGGCCGGCAAGCTGACCGGTAACGCGATCCGCGTTCCGACGCCAAACGTGTCGATGGCCATTCTCAACCTGAACCTTGAGAAAGCCGCCAGCCGTGAAGAGATGAACGAGTACCTGCGCTACATGGCGCTGCACTCCGATCTGCACAAGCAAATCGACTTCGTCAACTCGCAGGAAGTGGTGTCCACTGACTTCGTGGGTTCGCGTCACGCCGGTGTGGTCGACGCTGAAGCGACCATCGTTCAGGACAACCGCGTTGTGCTGTACGTCTGGTACGACAACGAGTTCGGCTACAGCTGCCAGGTGGTTCGCGTGATGGAAGACATGGCCGGTGTAAACCCGCCAGCGTTCCCGCGCTAAGCCTTGACTGCAAATGAAAACGCCCCGACTTAGGTCGGGGCGTTTTTTTATGCCTGGCAGATCTCTA
>NZ_JABULD010000542.1:0-7348 GCF_014060985.1 Pseudomonas sp. MD195_PC81_125 | reverse complement strand
GGCCGGGCATCGGCATCGCGCGCGCTGGGAAGTGGCCGGGGTGCAGAAACAGCTGGGTCTGTTTGCCGGCTTGCCGAGCCAGGAAGAGCCCGATGTGCTGCTGCCCAAACCGAGTGTCGGCGAGGACTTGCAGGCCGATTACGCGACGCTTGGCACCACCCTGGGGCCGCATCCGTTGGCGTTGCTGCGTGGCGAACTCAAGGCCCGGCGTTGCCGCAGTTCACAGGAGTTGCTGGACGTGGAACACGGCCGGCCAGTGAGCATCGCCGGGCTGGTCACCGGGCGTCAGCGACCGGGCACCGCCAGCGGCGTAACCTTCGTCACCCTCGAAGACGAATTCGGCAACGTCAACGTGGTGGTCTGGCGCGATCTGGCCGAGCGTCAGCGTCAGGTGCTGGTCGGCTCGCAACTGCTCAAGGTTGACGGCCGCTGGGAGCGTGAGGGCGAAGTGCGGCACCTGATCGCCGGGCGGCTGAGCGATCTGAGTCCGCTGCTCGACGGCATCCGCGTACAGAGCCGCGACTTCCATTAACACCGATCCCCTGTAGGAGCTGCCGCAGGCTGCGATCCTTTGAATCTTTCAGCGGCGGTTAGCCCAACGCTGACGCAACCACTCCAGATCTTCCGGCCGGGTGACTTTGAGGTTGTCCGCCCGCCCTTCGATCAAACGCGGTGCCAGACCAGCCCACTCCATTGCCGAGCTTCATCGGTAATCACCGCATCCGCCACCAGACTGTCAGCCAACGCCCGATGCAGCGCACCGAGGCGGAACATCTGTGGTGTATAGGCTTGCCAGATCACGCTGCGATCCACTGTTTCGAGCACACGACCGTGCTTGTCGACCCGCTTCAGCGTATCGCGCGCCGGCACGGCCAACAGACCGCCGACGGCATCATCCGCCAGTTCAGCCAGCAATTTGTCGAGATCGTCACGGCTCAGATTCGGCCGCGCGGCATCGTGCACCAGCACCCAGTCTTCATCGTCGGCACCTTGCGCATGCAAATGCAGCAAGGCATTGAGCACCGACCCGGAACGCTCCGCACCACCCTCGACCCGCTGAATCCGCGGGTCGCTTGCGCAGACCAGACTTGGCCAGT
Organism: Pseudomonas sp. MD195_PC81_125; assembly: GCF_014060985.1. Classification (NCBI taxonomy): domain Bacteria; kingdom Pseudomonadati; phylum Pseudomonadota; class Gammaproteobacteria; order Pseudomonadales; family Pseudomonadaceae; genus Pseudomonas; species Pseudomonas sp. MD195_PC81_125. The sequence goes on along the minus strand of NZ_JABULD010000542.1, from coordinate 6,251 downwards.
AAGGATCATCAACAGCAAGACTGACCACCAGCCCCTTGAGGCTTGGGTGATCGAGGAAACAGCCGAGGCTGTGTTCAAGAATTGTGCGTCCACCCAGTTGCAGGTATTGCTTTGGACGGTCCGCAGCCATTCGGGCACCGACGCCCGCGGCAGGAATCACGGCCCAGAAGGCCGGCAGGGAATCGATCATTGCGCGAGCTGGTAAAGGGTTTCACCGTCCTTGACCATGCCCAGCTCATGGCGAGCCCGCTCTTCAACGGTCTCCATACCTTTTTTCAACTCGCTGACTTCAGCATCCATCACCCGATTGCGCTCCAGCAGGCCTTCGTTCTCAGCGTGCTGATCAGCAATCTGCTGCTTCAGCTCGGCGACCTGCGCCAAACTGCCATTGCCCACCCACAGGCGGTACTGCAGACCGGCCAGCAGCAAGAGCAAAACGAGAAACAACCAGTAAGGACTGCGCATCGAATATCAGGTATCCAGTGAAAAAAGACAGCCACGCGAAAAACTTTGAAACGTCTGATAGCACGAAGCCTGGAAGATCCAGGCTTGTGCATGTAAGGCATCAGATTAGTGGCAAATCCATCGCTGTCACGACTTTTCCGACACAATCCGGTGTCTTTTTACCATCTACAGCTTAACCGCGGAACTCGGCGCGACCGTTGTACTTGGCTTTGCCATTCAACTGCTCTTCGATACGCAGCAGTTGGTTGTACTTGGAAACGCGGTCGGAACGGCACAGCGAACCGGTCTTGATCTGGCCAGCCGAGGTGCCAACGGCCAGGTCGGCAATGGTCGAATCTTCGGTTTCGCCCGAACGGTGCGAGATCACGGCGGTGTAACCGGCGGCCTTGGCCATCTGGATGGCTTCCAGGGTTTCGGTCAGGGTGCCGATCTGGTTGAACTTGATCAGGATCGAGTTGGCGATCTTTTTATCGATGCCTTCTTTCAGGATCTTGGTGTTGGTCACGAACAGGTCGTCGCCGACCAGTTGGGTTTTCTCGCCGATCTTGTCGGTGAGGATCTTCCAGCCAGCCCAGTCGGACTCGTCCAGACCGTCTTCGATCGAGATGATCGGATAACGTTCGGTCAGGCCTTTCAGATAATCGGCGAAACCTTCAGCGGTGAACACCTGGCCTTCGCCGGACAGGTTGTACTTGCCGTCTTCGAAGAACTCGCTGGCAGCGCAGTCCAGCGCCAGGGTCACGTCGGTGCCCAGCTTGTAACCGGCGTTGGCCACGGCTTCGGAGATCACTTTCAACGCGTCTTCGTTGGATGCCAGGTTCGGTGCGAAACCGCCTTCGTCGCCAACGGCGGTGCTCAGGCCACGGGCCTTCAGCACGGCTTTGAGGTGATGGAAAATCTCGGTGCCCATGCGCAGACCTTCCGAGAAGGTCTTGGCGCCAACCGGCTGCACCATGAATTCCTGGATGTCGACGTTGTTATCGGCATGCTCGCCACCGTTGATGATGTTCATCATCGGCACCGGCATCGAGTACACACCCGGGGTGCCGTTCAGGTTGGCGATGTGGGCGTACAGTGGCAGATCCTGGTCCTGTGCAGCCGCCTTGGCCGCAGCCAGGGACACGGCGAGGATGGCGTTGGCGCCCAGGGTTGCCTTGTTTTCGGTACCGTCGAGCTTGATCATCGCGTGGTCGAGGGCTTTCTGGTCGCTTGGGTCAGTGCCCAGCAGCAGATCGCGGATCGGACCGTTGATGTTGGCTACCGCCTTGAGCACACCTTTGCCCAGGTAACGGCTCTTGTCGCCATCACGCAGCTCGAGCGCTTCACGCGAGCCAGTGGATGCACCGGACGGCGCGCAGGCGCTGCCGATGATGCCGTTGTCGAGAAGCACGTCCGCTTCCACGGTGGGATTGCCACGGGAGTCGAGAACTTCACGACCTTTGATGTCGACGATTTTTGCCATTGTTGTAAACACTCCAAAGTTGACGAAAACGACGCAGCTAGAGGAAATCTTTTTACCGTCGGCAAGTGGTGTGCAGCGGGCAGCTTGCAGACGACAACGCACATGCCCGAGGGCATGTGCGACAAATCGTGCGGTACTTTACCGGAGAATTGAGGTTTACGCGGTTTCTACCGTCGGAAAACTCTTCACCAGTTCGTCCAGGGCTTTGAGCTGGGCCAGGAATGGCTCCAGTTTGTCCAGACGCAAGGCGCAAGGGCCGTCGCATTTGGCATTGTCCGGATCCGGATGCGCTTCAAGGAACAGACCGGCCAGCGACTGGCTCATGCCTGCCTTGGCCAGATCGGTGACCTGGGCGCGGCGACCGCCGGCGGAGTCGGAACGACCGCCAGGCATTTGCAGCGAGTGGGTCACGTCGAAGAATACCGGGTATTCGAACTGCTTCATGATGCCGAAGCCGAGCATGTCGACCACGAGGTTGTTGTAGCCGAAGCTCGAACCGCGCTCGCAGAGAATCAATTGATCGTTACCCGCTTCCACGCACTTGTTCAGGATGTGTTTCATTTCCTGAGGGGCGAGGAACTGGGCTTTCTTGATGTTGATCACCGCGTTGGTCTTGGCCATCGCGACGACCAGATCGGTCTGACGCGACAGGAAGGCCGGCAGCTGGATGATGTCGCAGACTTCAGCGACGACCGCGGCCTGATCAGGCTCGTGGACGTCGGTGATGATTGGCACGCCGAAGGCTTGCTTGATGTCCTGGAAGATGCGCATGCCTTCTTCCAGGCCAGGGCCGCGATACGAGGTCACAGAAGAGCGGTTGGCCTTGTCGAAGCTGGCCTTGAACACGTAAGGGATACCGAGTTTCTCGGTGACCTTCACGTACTCCTCGCAAACCTGCATGGCCATGTCGCGGCTTTCCAGCACGTTCATGCCGCCGAACAGCACCATGGGTTTGTCGTTGGCAATCTCGATGTCGCCGACGCGGATGATCTTCTGTGCCATCGGGTTACGCCTTCTTCTGGTGTTGAGCCAACGCTGCTTTTACGAAACCGCTGAACAGCGGGTGACCGTCACGAGGCGTCGAGGTGAACTCCGGGTGGAACTGGCAAGCGACGAACCATGGATGATCCGGTGCTTCAACCACTTCAACCAGCGCGGCGTCAGCGGAGCGACCGGAGATTTTCAGGCCGGCTTCGATGATTTGTGGCAGCAGGTTGTTGTTCACTTCGTAGCGGTGACGGTGACGTTCAACAATCACGTCCTTGCCATAGCAGTCGTGCACCTTGGAGCCGGCTTCGAGCAGGCATTCCTGAGCGCCGAGGCGCATGGTGCCGCCCAGATCGGACGCTTCGGTACGCACTTCAACCGCGCCGGTGGCATCTTCCCACTCGGTGATCAGACCCACGACCGGATGGCCGCTGGCACGATCAAACTCGGTGGAGTTGGCGTCTTTCCAGCCCAGCACGTTACGGGCGAACTCGATGACCGCCACTTGCATGCCCAGGCAGATGCCCAGGTATGGAACCTTGTTCTCACGAGCGTACTGAACGGCCGTGATCTTGCCTTCCACGCCGCGCAGACCGAAGCCGCCCGGAACGAGGATCGCGTCAACGCCTTCGAGCAGCGCAGTGCCCTGGTTCTCGATGTCTTCGGAATCGATGTAACGCAAGTTGACCTTGGTACGGTTGGTGATGCCGGCGTGACTCATCGCTTCGATCAGCGACTTGTAGGCGTCCAGCAGCTCCATGTACTTGCCGACCATCGCGATGGTCACTTCGTGCTCAGGATTGAGCTTGGCATCGACAACCTTTTCCCACTCGGACAGGTCGGCGCCATTGCATTGCAGGCCGAAACGCTCGACGACGAAATCGTCCAGACCCTGGGCGTGCAGCACGGCCGGGATCTTGTAGATGGTGTCGACGTCTTCCAGGGAGATCACCGCACGTTCTTCAACGTTGGTGAACAGCGCGATCTTGCGACGCGACGACACATCCACCGGATGGTCGGAGCGGCAGATCAGCACGTCTGGCTGCAGGCCGATCGAGCGCAGCTCTTTTACCGAGTGCTGGGTTGGCTTGGTCTTGGTTTCGCCAGCGGTGGCGATGTACGGTACCAGGGTCAGGTGCATCAGCATCGCGCGCTTGGAACCGACTTCCACACGCAGTTGACGGATGGCTTCGAGGAACGGTTGCGATTCGATGTCGCCCACGGTACCGCCGATTTCCACCAGGGCCACGTCGGCATCGCCGGCACCCTTGATGATGCGACGCTTGATTTCGTCGGTGATGTGCGGAATCACCTGGATGGTTGCACCCAGGTAGTCACCACGGCGCTCTTTGCGCAGCACGTGCTCGTAGACACGGCCGGTGGTGAAGTTGTTGTTCTGGGTCATGGTCGTGCGGATGAACCGCTCGTAATGGCCCAGGTCCAGGTCGGTCTCGGCGCCGTCGTGGGTGACGAACACTTCACCGTGCTGGAACGGGCTCATGGTGCCCGGGTCGACGTTGATGTACGGATCCAGCTTAAGCATGGTGACCTTAAGCCCCCGCGCCTCCAGGATGGCCGCCAATGAAGCCGAGGCAATGCCTTTCCCCAATGAAGAAACAACACCGCCCGTGACGAATATGTAGCGCGTCATGAAAAACCCTAGAAGTCTGCGTTAAAGCGGTACGAGCCGCCGGGGAAAGCGAAGGAAGGCCGAAGCCCCCGATCACCTGCATTAATCACAGTGCACCTTTCAAAAAAAACCGCCGCGTTGGGACAGACCGGCAGATGAAACACCGGTACGTTGCTCGCTACACATTTTTTGGAATCGCCCAGCAAAGACTGCTTGGTAATCGGCAACTCCTGCAATTCAGGCGAATCCACAGAAGTTGTATCAAGAAGGGAGCGTAGTCTACCGGAATGCCCCTTTCATCTCAAACCTTGATCTTCGTCTGTTGGCTGCCAATGCAATTTCCAGCCGTCCGGCCCCTGCCCGTCAAGGCCCGGCAGGTTCGCCACGGCGAGCAATTCTACGCCGCGAAACAGCAGCGGCAATCTGCCACGGACGAAGCCCGGCAGCGCGCGCTCATTGAGCAGGCGCTTGAGATCGCGGTGCCCGCGATCGGCCAGGTGCATGACTTCGCCGCCCTGTCGATAGCCAATCCGCAACGGCCCGATGGGAGTCTGCCCGCTGAACATGACACGCCCGTTATTCGCCAAGCGTAGCGGCGTCGACGGGTCATGCCAGTCAACGCTGGCCGCTGGCACACACAGCCAGTCGCCGCTCAACCACCATATCCGACCGGCGCTGCGATGGACCTCGCCATCGGCCAGACGCCAGACCGGGGATGCATCGCCGGCAGCGCCGCACAGGTTGTCCCAACCCGACCAATGGTCAGTATCGGGCAGGCGGGTCAGCGGTTCGAGCCAGTGGCTGAGTGCATTGCGCTGACGAGCGGCGGACAACTTCGCCAGCGGCGCCAGCTCCAGCGACGGCAGGGCCAGCCATGGCAACCCGCTCGGCGTGGCGGCGTGTGCCAGATCGAGCTGCGCCAGCTCATCGAGCAGGCCTTGCGCTTCACGCAGGTGCGCCGCGCTGCGCGCCATGCTTGCCTGCGCTTGCGGCCAGCGCGCGGTGAGCAGCGGCAGCACTTGATGACGCAGATAGTTGCGCGAGAACTGTCGATCCTGGTTTGACGGGTCTTCGATCCAGTGCAACTGATTTGCACGGGCGTACGCCTCAAGCTCGGCACGCGTGACATCGAGAAGAGGCCGCAACAGCGTGCCCTGCCCCAACGGCCGCTGCGCCGGCATCGCCGAAAGTCCGCGGACGCCGGCACCGCGCATCAGGCGAAACAGCAGGGTTTCGGCCTGATCATCACGGTGCTGCCCGGTCAACAGCACGTCATCCGCTTCGGTCAGCGACATGAACGCCGCGTAACGCGCCTCCCGCGCCGCCCGCTCCAGGCTGGCGCCGGTTTGCACCGTCACCCGCATTACGTGCAGCGGCACACCCAGCGCATCGCAGACCGACTGACAATGCGCCGGCCACGCATCGGCCGCAGCCTGGAGGCCGTGGTGGATATGGATGGCGCTGAGCGCCGGCAGGGAATGGTGTTTAGCGAGATGCGCAAGCAGATGCAGGAGGACGGTGGAGTCCAGACCACCGGAGAAGGCGATGCGCCACTGAGCGGCGTTGCACCAAGGCTCAAGGCTCGACATGAGCCGCGACGGCAAATCACTCTTCGAAGGATTCATAGAGAAGGTCGCTTCTTAAAAAACCTGTAGGAGCTGCCGCAGGCTGCGATCTTTTTGATTTTGCTGTATCAAGATCAAAAGA
>NZ_JABULD010000458.1:0-9097 GCF_014060985.1 Pseudomonas sp. MD195_PC81_125 | reverse complement strand
TGCCACAGACCTTGTGAACACCTTCAAGACCTGTGGGAGCGAGCTTGCTCGCGAAGAGGCCCGCACTGACGGCAAAGATTTCCAGCCCCCAGACACAACAAAGCCCGCACAAGGCGGGCTCTGTTTTGACTCGAACCAGACTTAGAAGCGGAACACTTCCATATCGGTACGAATCGGCGAGGCCATCGGGATCTTTGGCTGTTTCTCGGCATCGGCTGCCGGCGCGGCCGGCTTTGGCGCCGCCTTGCGCGGTGCTTCGGCCACCGGCGGCTGGTTGGCCAATGGCTTGAGCGCCACCGACAACTGCTCGGCCAGACGCTGCAGCAGAATCCCCTGCGCTTGCACCTGCGAAGCCGTGGTCCCGGCATGCAACTCTTGCAGATGAACGATGCGGTTATCGCGTACCTGCCCACGACGGTCAATCAGACGCCATTGCGCATCGAGGATCGCCGGTTGTTTCTGACCCGAATCCAGCCGCGTAATGGTCAGCAATACCTGCACATCCGGCGTGAAGCCCAACGTCGCGGGTGCCAGCACCACACGCTGGCTGTCCAGATGACCCGCCACCTGTCGCATCAGCAATTGATCGATATCCGACGAAAGGCTGCCCGCCCAGCGACCATCGGTCGAGGCTTGCAGGCTGCCGTCGGGCTGACGCTGCAGCAGGGTTTCTCGTTGCAGGTAATCGGCCACGACAATCGGGCCCAACAAAACCGCCATGCCAGCGCTTTGCGCAGGCTGAACCGGACTTCCGCTGTCCAGTTGATACAGCGACACCGGCTGGTGAACGCTGCAGCCCGCCAGGCCCAAAACGCCAGCGAGCAGGAAAATAAGAGGGCGCAGAGCAGTCATCATCCCGTCCAGGTGGCCGCCACAAGGCTGACCACAGTGAAAATACTCAATAAATATGAAGAACGCTCGGCCACGCCGGCGCTTGGAAAGGCCATATCATCCGTGAATATGCGTTCCGACTCCAGCGCCAAAGCGTCGATCTACGCGTTAAATCGTAGTTCGACGCCTCTAGAAGGGCGTTTTCGCCTAATTGAGGTTTTCGACGAGCAGCGCATCCACCCGCTGAAAGCCCCTCGGGAGTTTATTCCCGCGACGTCCACGCTCACCTTTATAGTGTTCGAGGTCGTCGGCCTTCAGCGACAGGGTCCGTTTTCCGGCCTGCAGCACCAAGGTAGCGCCTTCCGGAAGTACGGCGATGTCCGTGACGTATTCTTCGCGACTGGCCACACGCTCGCCGGAAATTCCGATGATCTTGTTGCCCTTGCCCTTCCCTAATTGTGGCAGATCGCTGATTTTGAAGATCAGCAGGCGACCTTCGGTCGTGACCGAGGCCAGCCAGTTCTGCTCACGATCGGCCACTGGGCGCGGCGCGATGACTTTGGCGTTGTTCGGCAGGCTCAACAGGGCTTTACCGGCCTTGTTTTTGGCTTGCAGGTCTTCACCCTTGACCACGAAACCGTAACCGGCATCGGAGGCGATCACGTACAACGCATCGTCTTCGGGCATCAGCACGCATTCGAACGTGGCGCCGGGCGGCGGGGTCAGACGACCGGTCAATGGCTCACCCTGGCCTCGAGCCGACGGCAAGGTGTGCGCGGCCACCGAATAACTGCGACCGGTAGAGTCGATAAACACCGCAAACTGGTTGGAGCGCCCCGCCGCCGAGGTCTTGAAGCCATCGCCAGCCTTGTACGACAGGCCGGTGGCGTCGATATCGTGCCCCTTGGCCGAGCGGATCCAGCCCTTCTCGGACAGCACGACGGTGACTTTCTCGTTCGGCAGCAGATCGTGTTCGGTCAGCGCCTTGGCTTCGGCACGCTCGACGATCGGCGAACGACGATCATCACCGTAGGTTTCAGCGTCTTTCAGCAGCTCGGTGCGCACCAGCTTCTTCAGCTTGGCTTCGCTGCCCAGCAAGGCTTGCAGCTTGGCCTGTTCCTTGAGCAGTTCGTCCTGCTCGTCGCGCAGCTTCATCTCTTCCAGACGCGCCAACTGCCGCAACCGGGTGTCGAGGATGTAGTCGGCCTGGATTTCGCTGAGGGCGAAGCGCTCGATCAGCTTGGCTTTCGGATGCTCCTCGGTGCGGATGATGTGGATCACTTCATCCAGATTGAGGTAAGCGATCAACAAACCGTCCAACAGATGCAGGCGGCGCTCGACCTTGTCGAGGCGGAATTGCAGGCGACGACGCACGGTCAGTACGCGGAACTCCAGCCATTCGACCAGCAATGCCCGCAGGTTTTTCAGCTGTGGCTTGCCGTCCAGCCCGATGATGTTGACGTTGACCCGGTAGGTCGATTCCAGCTCGGTGCTGGCGAACAGGTGCTGCATCAGCGCTTCGTGATCGACGCGGCTGTTGACCGGAATGATCACGATGCGGCACGGGTTTTCGTGGTCGGACTCGTCACGCAGGTCGGCGATCTGCGGCGCTTTCGACGGCTTGGCCTGCATCAGCGCGGCGATCTGCTCCAGCACCTTGGCCCCGGAGACCTGATGCGGCAGCGCGGTGACGATGATGTCGCCGTCCTCGACGTGGTACACGGCGCGCATGCGCACCGAGCCCTTGCCGGTTTCGTACATTTTCAGCAGGTCGGCACGCGGCGTGATGATTTCCGCTTCGGTCGGATAGTCCGGGCCCTGAATGTGTTCGCAGAGCTGTTCGACCGTGGCTTTCGGCTCATCGAGCAAGCGCACGCAGGCAGTGGCGACTTCGCGCAGGTTGTGCGGCGGTACGTCGGTGGCCATGCCGACAGCAATGCCGGTGGTGCCGTTGAGCAGGATGTTCGGCAAACGTGCCGGCAGCACCAAAGGTTCCTGCAAGGTGCCGTCGAAGTTCGGCCCCCAGTCGGCCGTGCCCTGGCCCAATTCGCTGAGCAGCACTTCGGAATAGCGCGACAGACGCGCTTCGGTATAACGCATGGCGGCGAAGGACTTCGGATCGTCCGGCGCACCCCAGTTACCCTGACCGTCAACCAGCGTGTAGCGATAGCTGAACGGCTGGGCCATCAGCACCATCGCTTCGTAGCACGCCGAGTCGCCGTGCGGGTGGAACTTGCCGAGCACGTCACCGACGGTACGCGCCGATTTCTTGTGCTTGGAATCGGCGTCCAGCCCCAGCTCGCTCATGGCGTAGACGATACGCCGCTGTACCGGTTTCAGGCCGTCGCCGATATGCGGCAGGGCACGGTCCATGATCACGTACATGGAGTAGTTGAGGTAGGCATTTTCGGTGAAGTCAGCCAGCGAGCGGCGTTCTACACCGTCCAGGCTGAGATCAAGGGAGTCGCTCATGCGGGCCTCATCGGTTCGTTGTCTGGCGCAGCAGCATGGTGCCACCGCGCTGGGTGAATTCAAGTTTGTTCAGGGCGCTCATGCCGAGCAGCACCTGATCGCCATGCAGCCCCGGCGCCACCAGTGCGCGGACGTCCCGCAGCACGATGTCGCCCAGTTGCAGGCGGTCGATCTTTGTCCGGTAGCCCTGGCTCAGGCCGTTGGCCGTGCTCAGGGTCACACCGAAACCTTCTTCCAGTTTCAAGCGTTTGGCCAGATCCGCCGGGATCGCCACATCGGTGGCGCCGGTATCGAGCATGAACTCCACCGGCTCACCGTTGATCTGGCCACTGGCGACGAAATGCCCTTGGGCATTGCCCGCCAGTTTTACTTCGACCACGCCGTCATGCTGCTCGGACGTGACCACCACATTCGGATTCTGCTGACGTTCTTCCCACTGGCCGAAAAACCGTGTGGCCAGAAACAGTCCCGCGCACCAGGCCAGAATCATCAACACCCGGCCGGCGCGTTTGCCCGGCGGTTGTTGACTCACGGTTTGGCGCTCCAGCCACCTTCAGGCGCGGCGAAGCGCCAGACAATCGGCCGAACCTCACCGTCGGCGCGCGGGCCGAAATTATTGTCGACACCGACCCACGCCCCCTCCGCATCAACGATCAGCGCTTCTTCCAACCCGAAGTTCTGCGAATAACGGCGGTTGGCCTGCAACAGTTCAGCAGCGTACGACCAGCAACGCTCGACCTTGGCAGTCTGCGCATCGCGCCGACAAATCTGGAAGGCGTTGCGTTCAAGGGTAAACAATTTGCCGTTGAACAATGAAAGGTCGGAAAAGTCGCGGTCGACCGCTTTGGCGTGCGGGAACTGCGGCGGCTGCATCTCCTTGCCACCCTCGCTGAGCAACACGCAACGACCGTCGCAATCCCACACGGTCTGCTGACGCTTGATCAGCAGCAAGCCACGGTTTTGCCGCTCGCCGGCCAGCCACATCTGATCGCCCGCAGGGTTGATCGCCAGACCTTCGAAGATCGCATTGAAATGCAGAAGCATGCCACTGGCCCGCGCTTCGCGAACCATCATCGGCGAGATCTTCAGCCAGTTGATCGGGCCGCTGACGGGCACTTGCAGGACCGCCGCGTGCCCCTCGCTGACGATGTAGCGATTGCCGGTGCTGTCGCAACTGATGCCTTCGAAATCCAGACCGCCACCGCGCACGAACGACGCGGCCCAATTGCGCGAGCGCAATCCCCACGGCAAACCGGTCTCCGGCACCAGAGGCACGTCGATGTGCAAGGCTTCGGCCTGCCAGACCTGATCGGCGGTATTGAGCCGGTAGATCTGATCGTCATCGCGGTCCGACACCGTCCACAACTCGCTGCCACACATGGCCAGTCCCGACAGGTTGCCGCCGCGCATGCCGTCGACCGGGTGTTCGGAGAGCACGCGCAACTCCTGCAGCGGTTCGGCCGACACGCTCATCGCACTCAGCAGCAAGGCACCCGCCAAGGCCCAGCCAAAACGCATCAGGCCAGCACCTCGGCGAGGTTGCCCTTGGATTCGAGCCAGGTCTTGCGGTCACCGGCGCGTTTCTTCGCCAGCAGCATGTCCATCATTTCCGAGGTTTGGGCAAAATCGTCGCCCAGTGTCAGCTGCACCAGACGCCGGGTGTTCGGGTCCATGGTGGTTTCGCGCAGCTGCGGCGGGTTCATTTCACCCAGGCCTTTGAATCGGGTGACCTGTGGCTTGCCGCGTTTCTTCTCGGCCACCAGACGGTCGAGAATCCCGTCGCGCTCGGCTTCGTCGAGGGCGTAGTAGATCTCTTTGCCGAGGTCGATGCGGTACAGCGGCGGCATTGCCACGTAGACGTGCCCGGCATCCACCAGCGGGCGGAAGTGCTGGACAAACAGCGCACACAGCAGCGTGGCGATGTGCAGACCGTCGGAGTCGGCGTCGGCGAGGATGCAGATCTTGCCGTAGCGTAGCTGGCTCATGTCCGTGGCACCCGGATCGACACCGATGGCCACGGCAATGTTGTGCACTTCCTGGCTCGCCAGCACTTCGCTGCCGTCGACTTCCCAGGTGTTGAGGATCTTGCCGCGCAACGGCAGGATCGCCTGGAACTCCTTGTCCCGCGCTTGCTTGGCGGAACCACCGGCGGAATCACCTTCGACCAGGAACAGCTCGGAGCGCATCGGATCCTGCCCGGCACAGTCAGCCAGTTTGCCCGGCAGCGCAGGGCCTTGGGTGACGCGCTTGCGCTCGACTTTCTTGCTCGCCTTGAGGCGGCGACCGGCGTTGTTGATCGCCAGTTCGGCCAGCGCCAGACCGGTTTCCGGATTGGCGTTGAGCCACAGGCTGAAAGCGTCCTTGACCACGCCGGAAACGAACGCCGCCGCTTCACGGGACGACAGACGCTCTTTGGTCTGGCCGGAGAATTGCGGTTCCTGCATCTTCATCGACAGCACGAAAGCGATGCGTTCCCAGACGTCTTCCGGCGCCAGCTTCACGCCACGGGGCAGCAGGCTGCGGAATTCGCAGAACTCGCGCATCGCGTCGAGCAGGCCCTGACGCAAACCGTTGACGTGGGTACCGCCCTGCGCCGTCGGGATCAGGTTGACGTAGCTTTCCTGCACCGCGTCGCCACCTTCCGGCAGCCACAGCAGCGCCCAGTCCACCGCTTCTTTATTACCGGCCAGGCTGCCGCAGAACGGCTCGTCCGGCAGGCGTTCGAATTCGCTGACCGCGTCCACCAGATAGGAGCGCAGGCCGTCTTCGTAATGCCACTCGACTTTCTCGCCGGTGCCTTTGTCTTCGAAGCTGACCAGCAGCCCCGGGCACAGCACAGCCTTGGCCTTGAGCACATGCTTGAGGCGGCTGATGGAGAATTTCGGTGAGTCAAAATATTTCGGATCCGGCGCGAAGTACACGCTGGTGCCGGTGTTGCGCTTGCCGACGGTGCCGACGATTTCCAGTTCGGTGGCCTTGAAGCCATCCTTGAAGGTCATCTGGTATTCGTTGCCGTCACGTTTCACCCGTACCCGGACTTCGGACGACAAGGCGTTGACCACGGAAATACCCACCCCGTGCAGACCGCCGGAGAACTGGTAGTTCTTGTTGGAAAACTTGCCGCCCGCATGCAGCTTGGTGAGGATCAGCTCGACACCCGACACACCCTCTTCCGGGTGAATGTCGACCGGCATGCCGCGTCCGTCGTCGCTGACTTCCAGCGAGTGATCGGCGTGCAGAATCACCTGCACCGATTTGGCGTGGCCGGCCAGGGCTTCGTCGACACTGTTGTCGATGACTTCCTGGGCGAGGTGGTTCGGCCGACTGGTGTCGGTGTACATGCCGGGGCGTTTGCGCACCGGGTCGAGGCCCGAGAGGACTTCGATGGCGTCGGCGTTATAAGAGCTAGCGCTGGGAGTGGCCATAGGGTCTCGTCGTCAGTGATTCAATGAAAAAGGGGCAAGACGTCACAGTGCGGTGAAATCGATTGCCCGGTACAAATCGGCGCCAATGCCGGCAAAACTCAGCAACGCCGGCAATTGTCCGGCAAACCCTTGGAAACCATGGTCGCCGCGGGCCTGAATGCGCAAGGCGCAGGCCCGGTAATACTGCTGGGCGAGGCGATAATCCAGTGTTCCATCGCCGGTCTGCAACCACACCTGATAGCGCTGCGCATCCACGGGTGCCGGCACTTCCAGCTCGGCCAGGGCCGTCACATGGTCATGGGTCAGTTCCCAGGTCTCATCGGTATACAGGTTTTTCTGCGTGCCCAGGTAGCCGTCGAACATCCGGTGCGGGCTGACCGCCGGGTTGACCAGCAGGGCTTTCAAGCCGTGGCGCTCAGCCAAGTGAGTCGCATAGTAGCCGCCGAGTGAGCTTCCCACCAGCAACGGCCGGCCCAGCTCGGCAATCGCCTGCTGCAACTGACCGATGGCTTCACGCGGGTGGTGATGCAGCGCCGGGACACGCAATTGCTCGCTCAAACCCAGCCGTTCCATCACCTCGACCAGCTGACAGGCCTTTTTCGAGGCCGGCGCGCTGTTGAAACCGTGGATATAGAGGATCGAACCGGACATTGGAGCTCCCTGAGTGTCGGCGAAAGATAGCGGAGTTTACAGGGAGTCGCGGTGGGATGGGCCATACAAATGATGTGCACGCCCTGCTGCAATGCTGCCCTCCCGGTCCCCGCTACCTCCTGTAGGAGCTGCCGAAGGTGCGATCTTTTGATTTTTAAAAAACAGGATCAAAAAGATCGCACCTTCGGCAGCTCCTACAGAGATAACTGCGATTAACCCGTCCGTTTACAGCGCAATTTGCTCTAAGCCCCTAGTCCCTGTGCGGTTAAGTCCTTTCTATACTGCGACATAAGGTCGCACACATCTGAAGACCTGTATTTGCTCGGCCACCTTGGCCCGTAGGCGCTCCGCTGGGGGGCGATGGCAATAACAAGAGGAGTGACTGGCATGATCCATCACGTAGTGGGACTGTTTACCCACCCCGATCAGGAATGGAAGGAAATCCGTGGCGACCAAGAGGAAAGCATCAGCCACATGTACCTGACGCACACGCTGATCCTGGCGGCGATTCCGGCCGTTTCGGCGTTTATCGGCACCACGCAGGTCGGCTGGGTGATCGGCAACCGCGCGCCGGTGATGCTCACCGTCGAAAGCGCGATCTGGATGACGGTGATGTCGTACCTGGCAATGCTCGGCGGGGTCGCGGTGATGGGCGCCTTTGTGCACTGGATGGCCCGCACTTATGACGCCAATCCAAGCCTGGCGCGTTGCGTGGCGTTCGCCACCTACACCGCGACGCCGTTGTTCGTTGGCGGGCTGGCGGCGCTGTATCCGCATATGTGGCTGGGGATGATCGTCGGCACGGCGGCCATCTGCTACACGGTGTATCTGCTGTACGTGGGGCTGCCGACGTTCATGAACATACCGTCGGACGAAGGCTTCCTGTTTTCCAGCTCAGTGCTGGCGGTGGGTCTGGTGGTGCTGGTGGCCATCATGGCGTTCACCGTGATTGTCTGGGGCCTCGGCGTGGGGCCGGTGTATACCAACTGACAGGCTTTATCCCCGAGAAAAACAAGATCTGCCAATACAGGCCGCCGCAAGGCGGCCTTCTCGTTTCGCGCATGACCATTCGGCAGGTCAGCGATTCGCAAGTCCTGGAGGTTGCGGCATACTCGACGTCTCTGGAGATCCATCAAGCATGCCCGAGCAACTCAATACCCGCGTCGAAGACTGTTACCAACTCGCTGAAGCCTTTTTCAAACGTCATTTCCAACGCCCGGTCGTGAGCCTCAAGCTGCGCGGGCAAAAAGCCGGTGTCGCGCATCTGCACGAGAACCTGCTGCGCTTCAACCCGCAGCTGTACCGGGAAAACACCGAACACTTCCTCAAGCAGACCGTGGCCCATGAAGTCGCGCACCTGATCGCCCATCAACTGTTCGGCGACCGTATCCAGCCGCATGGCGAAGAATGGCAACTGATCATGCGCGGGGTTTATGAACTGCCACCGGATCGTTGCCACACCTACGCCGTGAAACGCCGCAGCGTGACCCGCTATATTTACAAATGCCCGTGCGCCGACAGTGATTTTCCGTTTTCGGCGCAGCGTCATGGCCTGGTGCGCCAGGGGCGGCGGTATTTGTGCCGGCGCTGTCGCAACACCTTGGTGTTCAGTGGTGAGATGCGGGTGGAATAGCCGGTTTTTGTATTGCCCCGACTGGCCCCCTTTCGCGAGCAGGCTCGCTCCCACAAGGGGAACGCATTCCAAATGTGGGAGCGAG
>NZ_JABULD010000700.1:0-14224 GCF_014060985.1 Pseudomonas sp. MD195_PC81_125 | reverse complement strand
ACGTCTTTATCGACTGAACCGGCGCCTTCGCGGGGCAAGCCCGCTCCCACAGTGGATTGTGTCGATCAGCGGATTGGTGCACGCCACAAAACCTGTGGGAGCTGGCTTGCCAGCGAAAGCGGTGTATCAGTCAATAAATAAGGTGGCTGAACGGACCTTATCGCTGGCAAGCCAGCTCCCACAGGGATCGGTGGATGAATACAGATTTTTCAGTTCGCCACAGGAATCCACTCCGCCCGCGCCACGTTGGCGGTATCACCGAACGCCGGGAGTTTCTGCGCTAGGTCGCGAACGTTTTTCACGTCCAGATCGAGCAGTTGCTGACGGGTGATCAGGGTCGGTGGCACCAGCACCTGATGCCCCGGATTTTCGCCGGCAATCAACATTGCCAGACTGCGCACGCTGATCGCCCCTGCCACTTGCGGATTGACCGCTGCGGTCGCCGCCCAGGCGCTGTCCGGTTCTTTCATGATCTGGATGTCGGCGGTGGAAATGTCAGCGCTGTAGATCTTCACCTTGCGCCCCAACCCGGCCTCGTCGACGGCGATTTTCGCGCCTTTGGCAAACTCGTCGAACGGCGCGAAGATCACGCTGATATCCGGGTTGGCCCGCAGCACTGCGCTGGCCTGATCCGCCACCGAGTTGGCAATCGGCGGATTGAGCGTGCCGAACCGCGCCTTCTCGATGATGCCCGGATTGGTCTTTTTCACCTCACTCCAGATCTCGTCGCGGCGCTCCATCGGCGTGAAGCCGCTGATGTACACGTAACCGGCATCGAACCGCGTGCCGTTGTCCTTCACTGCCTGATCCAGCGCCAGTCGCGCCAGTGCATGGTGATCCTGCTCGACCTGAGTCACTTGCGGGCTGTTCAGGTCAACGTCGAACGCTACCACCTTGATGCCTTTGGCGATCGCCCGGTCAATCGGTCCCTTGAGGGTTTCCGCCAGGCCCAGTTGCACGATGATCCCGTCGACCCCGAGGTCGATCGCCTGATCGATCATCTCGCCCTGACTCGCCGCCTGCTGCCGCGCATCGAACACCCGCAGATTGGCCCCCAGCGCCTCGGTCTGTTTCTCCACGCCGCGCAGGTACGCCTCGGGAAAGTCCCCGGAAAACAGATAACCGACCAGCGCGATCTGCACCTGGCCCTTGTCGAACGGCGCCGGAGCACCCGGCAATGCCTTGGCCTGTGCGCTCAAAGCCAACGCCGAGAGCACCGCGCCGGCGAGGCAGTGGCGTGCGAACTGCTTGATTGAACCGTGCATACATCTTCCTTGCAGCGACAAATGAACCGGCTCAGCGCGCCCGATGCGCGAGGCCGAAGGTGAACATCAGGGCCAGCACCAGCACCAGTCCCTTGACGAAATCCTGCGCGTAATACGGCGCGTTGAGCATGGTCAGGCCATTGAGCAGCGACGCCACCAACAGTGCGCCGACCAACGTGCCGAACGCATTGGGCTTCTTCGCGCCGAGCACGGCAAAACCGATTAGCGCCGCGCCGAGGGCGTCGAGCACCAGACCGTTGCCGGAGCTGACATCACCCCGACCCAGGCGCGCCGCCAACATCAACCCGCCGAGCGAGGCGAGCAACGCCGAGAGCACGTACGCGAGCAACTTGAAGCGCTGCACTGGCGCGCCTGACAATCGCGCTGCCTGCTCGTTACCGCCAATCGCATAGAACAATCGGCCAATGCGCGTGCGCTCGAGAAACAGCCACACCGCCAGCGCCAGCAGCGCGGTGATCACTACCGGCACCGGCACCACCTCCCACAAACGCCCACGTCCCAGCGCTAGAAACGCCGCACTGAAGCTGCCTTCGGTTTCCACACCACTGGGCAAGGTCATGCCCACCGCAATCGAGCGCCCACCCGTGGGAATCAGTTGCACGCCGATCACCAGAAACATGCTGCCCAGCGTCGCGAGAATATCCGGCACCCGCAGCTTGACGATCAGCCAGCCATTGAGCAGCCCGACCAGTGCGCCACCGCCCAGACTGATCAGCACCGCCGGCACCGCGCCCCAGCCGAGCACCACCATCACGTAACTGGCGATCATCAGGCTCATCGCCGCCACCGCACCGATCGACAGATCAAGTCCGCCGACGGCCATGGTCAGGGTCACACCGAGGGCCAACAGCGCAACGATCGACACCGACTGCAAGATGCTGAACAGATTGCCGACGCGCAAAAACGCCGGCTCCGCGACACTGAAAAACACCACGATCAGCGCCAACAGCCACAACAGGCCGTAGCGGATCAGCGCGTGCAGCAGGCGCTCGGCGGGTGCCGTAGCGGACGACAACAATGAACTCGAATCAGGCACTCGCTCTGCTCCTTGGCGTGGCATGAAAGGGATTTTCGCTAGCGTCGCTACCGGCCAGCGCAGCGACCAGGGTCGCGCGCTCAAGACCGGCACGTGGGTATTCGCCGACCACCGCGTGATCGCGCACCAACAGAATGCGGTCGGCGATTTCCAGGGCTTCATCGACATCGGCGCAAATCACCAGGGTTGCCCGGCCGCCGGCAGTGTCGCGCAACAATTGGCCGATCTCGCGACGGGCGCGCACGTCGACGCCCTGAAACGGCTCATCGAGAATCAACACCCGCCCTGCCCCGAGCAGCCAGCGACCCAGCACAACTTTCTGTTGATTGCCGCCGGACAGCGCGCTCATCGGCACCTCGATGCCGGCAGTCTTGATCCCCAGCGCCGCGACTTGCGCCTCGACTGCTGCGGCTTCGGCGCGGTTGCGAATGAAACCGGCACGGGTGAAGCGCTGCAGAAACGGCAGCGTCAGGGTGCGGCGCAGGGAGAAATCCGGCACCAGCGACTGACTGGCGCGATCCTCCGCCGCGAGAAATACACCGCTGTGGATCGCGTCCCTTGGCGAACCCGGCAGCCACTCCATGCCATCGAGTTGCAGGCTGCCGGCCACGGCTTTGCGCAAACCGAACAGCACTTCGGCCATCTCGCTTTTGCCGGCGCCGAGCAGCCCGGTCAGCACCACCACTTCGCCTTGGTACAGGTCGAAATCGAAACGCCTGGAGCGCGGCAAAATCTGCAAACCGCGCACACCAATGACTTTTCGGCCCACGCTGCCGGGCGTGTAGACATGCCCGTCCAGCGCCTGCCCGAGCATGGCGTGCACCGCTTCCGGCAACTGCCGTGCGCTGAATTCCCCCGGCCAGTCGACCATCGCGCAGGACAATGGCGCGATCCGCCACCCGTTGCAGATCGGACAAGCGATGGGAGATGTACAGAATCGCCACGCCACGGCTGCGCAGGGTGTCAATCAGCCCGAACAGCCGCTGCGCCTCGGCATCCGACAACGCGGCGGTCGGCTCATCAAGAATCAGCAGACGCGGCTGCAGGGCAAAGGCCCGCGCCAGCACCACCAACTGCCGTTCGGCCTGGCCCAGGTGTTCAATCGGCTGCTCCAGCGGCAATTTCAGGCCCAGCCCGGCGGCGATACTCGCGGCGCGCTCCAGCAGGCGCTGGCGGTTGAGCCAGAAGTCCGCGTCGGGCCTGCACAACTCATCGAGCAGGAGGTTTTCCGCCACGCTCAAACCGGGCGCAATGCCCTCATTGATCTGCTGATGCACGGCAACGATTCCGACCCGACGGGCCGACAGCGGCGAACTGAATTGCCGGGGCTGGCCGTCGATGTAAATCTCGCCGCTATCAGCGCGCTGGCTGCCGGCGAGAATCTTCACCAGCGTCGATTTGCCGGCACCGTTGGCACCGAGCAACGCCACCACTTCGGCGGGATGAATCTGCAGGCTGACGCGATCCAGGGCGCTGCTCGAGCCGAAGCGCTTGCTCAGTTCACGCACCTGAATCAGCGGCGCGCGGGCCACGACGACACTCATAATATTCCTTAACGTCGATGGGCCAGCGAACGCACCAGCCGGTCGCCCAGGCTCTGCACGCCCTGCACCAGAATGACCAGCACCACCACGGTGGCGACCATCACTTCGTTGTTGAAACGCTGATAGCCGTAACGGATCGCCAGATCACCGAGGCCGCCACCGCCAATCACCCCGGCCATGGAAGAAAAACCGATCAGCATCACCAGCGTCAGGGTGATCCCCGCCAGCAGGGCCGGCAGCGCTTCGGGCAGCAGCACTTTGCAAATCACATGGCGGATATCGCCGCCCATGGCGAGGATCGCTTCGATCCGGCCCTTGTCGACTTCGTCCAGCGCGTTCTCGACGATCCGCGCGAAAAACGGAAACGCGCCGATGGTGATCGGCACCACCGCCGCGGTGCTGCCGAGGGTGGTGCCGACCAGCAGACGCGTCAGCGGAATCAGCGCAATCAACATCACCACAAAGGGTAGCGAGCGCCCCAGATTGACCAGCGAACCCAGCGCGGCATTGAGCCGTGGCAGCGGCCACAGTCCGTCGCGGCGACTGACAAACAGCAACACCCCGAGCGGCAAACCGATCAGCAGCGTGAACAGCCCGGCAAGCAAGACCATGTACAGGGTTTCGCCGGTGGCGTTGAACAGCAGTTGCAGGATTTCAGCCCAGTTGATCGCGCGGTTCATGACTGAGCCGCTCGCACGCCGTATTGCTTGAGGAAGCTGAGCCCGGGGATGTCGTGGCCCAGCGGCAGGCCGCAGGTCGGACGCAACGAAGTGCCGAGACTCGACTGCGGATCGGCAAGCAAACGCGGCACCGGGCCGGACTCGACCAGGCGCCCGTCGGCCATCAACGCTGCGTGATCGCAGATCGACTTGACCACGTCCAGCTCATGGGTGATCAGCACAATGGTCACGCCCAGTTGCCGATTGATATCGCGCAGCAGGTCAAGAATCGACGCGGTGGTTTCCGGGTCCAGTGCACTGGTGGCTTCGTCCGACAGCAGATACGCAGGCTCCGCTGCCAGGGCGCGGGCAATCCCCACCCGCTGTTTTTGCCCACCGGACAACTGCGAGGGAAAGGCTTGCGCCTTGTCCGTCAAACCGACCAGTTCCAGCAGCTCGCGCACCCGCACATGGCGCCACGGTTTGCCGACGTTGGCGATCTCCAGCGGCACGGCGATGTTGTCGAACACGGTGCGTGAATGCAGCAGATTGAAGCCCTGGAAAATCATGCCGATGCGCTGCCGCTGGCGACGCAGGTCGCTGGGCGTCAAGGTCAGCAGGTCCACGCCGTCGATGAGAATTTGCCCGCTGTCCGGGCGTTCGAGCAGATTGAGACAGCGCAACAGGGTCGACTTGCCTGCGCCGCTGCGCCCGAGGATGCCGTAGATCGCGCCGTCGGGAATACTCAGTGACACCTGATCCAGTGCCGGCGCCGGCGCCGACGGGTAGGTCTTGCTCAACTGCTCGACGACGATCATGGCTTGGCATCCTCCACTGGAATCACCGAACCCTTGAAGTTATCGCTGATGTATTTCGCCACTTGCGGCGAGGTCAGGTCTTTGGCCAGTTGTGCGATGCGCGGATCGTTTTGCAGTTTCGGCGTGGTCACCAGAATGTTGGCGTACGGATTGTGCTCGGCCTTCTCCAGCCCCAGCGCATCCTGGGCCGGCACCAGTCCGGCTTCCAGTGCGTAATTGCCGTTGATCACCGCAAGGTCGACGTCGTCCAGCGCCCGTGGGATCTGCGGCGATTCGATTTCCAGGATCTTCAGCTGTTTCGGGTTCTCGGCAATGTCCTTGGGCGTGGCCTGATCGGCCGCCGGATCCTTGAAGCCGGGCTTGAGTTTGATCAACCCGTTGTCCTGCAACAGGTACAGCGCACGGCTCAGGTTGGTGACGTTGTTGGGCACGGCGACGGTGCCTTTTTCCGGCACCTCGGCGAAGCTTTTGTGCCGGCGCGAATAGATGCCCAGCGGCTCGATATGCACCGTGGCAGCCACCGCGAGTTTCTGCCCCAGCGCTTGTTCCTGGGATTTCAGGTACGGCAGATGCTGGAAGTAATTGGCATCGACATCGCCGTGCACCAACAGCTCGTTGGAGTTCACCCCGTTGGGAATCTCGATGACCTTGAGGTTGAGTTGCGGATCGATAGTCTGGATATACGCGAGAATCTGCGCGTGGGGCACCGGATCAGCGGCCACCCGCAACGGCTCCAGCGCCTGAGCACCGAACGAAGTCACCAGCGCGCCGAGCACGGCCAGGGTCAAACCTGCTTTTTTCAACATGTGCGGAGTCCTTGAGCGAGTGATGAATCAGGCGTTGACGGTCTTGCGAGCCGGTGCGGCGGGCATCAGCGCATCGGCATAGAAGCGCCGGGCGACGTCGGGGTGCGAACGCAGCCGGCCCTTGAGGTAGTTCCAGCCGACATCGCGAAACAGCGGATTGAGCGGATCACTCGCCGGGCCACGCGCTTCGCGCAGCAGCGCGGTGGGCAACGGGTACAGCGGCACCACGGCATCGAGTTGCGCGCCGAGGAAAAAGGCGATGGACAAACGCTCGCTGCCTGCGGGCGGCGACACCACCCGATGCACCGTGGCGCGCAGATAACCGTTGGTGGCCAGCTCCAGCAGTTCGCCGATGTTTACCACCAGCGTGTTGTCGCGAGGCAACGCATCGATCCAGCGCCCCTCTTCGACCTCCACTTGCAGACCGGCCTGCTGGTCCTGCAGCAGAAAGCTCAGAAACCCGGAATCCTTGTGCGCGCCGACGCCCTGCTGGCTCGCGCTGGCGGCCTGGCCTGGGTAGCGCATCAACTTGATGTGTTCGTTGGGCTTGTCGCCGTACAACTGATCGAACGCGTCCGCCCGCAGCGACAGCGCCTGGGCAAAGGCACGCAGCAGGCGCAACGCCATGCGCGTCATCGCCTGTTGCCATTCGAGCAGCAGCGGTTTCAGTTCTGGCAGCGCCGCCGGCCATTGGTTGGGTCCCTGCAAGCGCGCCCACAACGGGCTGTCCGCGTCCAGCGGCAACGCTTCACGCTCGGCGCCGAGATCGAATTGCTCACGCCAGTCGGGTTGACCACGGGTGATCTCGGAAGCGGCACGGTTGTACCCGCGAAAGTGCGGCGAATTGATCATGCCGACGGCGGTTTTTTCGTGCTCGGACAAGGCGAAGAACTGCCGGGCGTGATCCTGCACCTGCTTGAGCAGGTCGCTGTCGATGCCATGGCCGGTGAGATAGAAAAAGCCGACGTCACGCGCGGCGTGACGCAGGTTTTCAAGAAATTCATAACGCTGTTGCGCGGTGCCTTCGAACAATGACAGGTCCAGCGTCGGCAGCGTGGTGATATCGAGGGTATGCGGCATGATTCACTCCCGTGTGAACCAAACCTGAAGAGCCTTTGATCGATTCAGCGTGTGCCGTCATGGCAATCGGGGGTCTATCGGTTTGATGCGTTTGATTCGTCGTGAGACAAAACTAAACGATCTTAAAAACCACAAACAAATACCCTTTTTGCATTAGCTTAGGCCTGACGCTGAGGTTCGCCGTCATCGCACAACCGCTATCCCGCTTCAACTGATCAGCGTGCCGGATCATAAAACGGCTCGACTGCCACCCGGCTGCCGACAACGAAACTGTCCGCCACCAGCCGCAGTGGCTGCAGATCCACATCGCTGGCCCGATCACCAATCAGTTGCCGGAAGTGTCGATACACCGGCGTGTACTCGCCCTCTTCCGACACCACTTGGCGCACGCCATCGATGCTCAGCAACGCTCCGCCGTTGTCCAGACGCAGCACACCTTCGGCGCAGCGAATCTCGATACTCCAGAGTTCGTCGTGACCGTGGTCGAAATCGAACTCGGCCTGCACGTCGAGTCTGCTGGCATCGGACATCTTGATCGACGCGGCAATCGGCGACTGGCAGTTGTCCGGTACCCGCAGTTCGGCGGACTCGACAAACAGTGGCTGCGCGAGCAAACGGGTGACAATCGACAGGGCATTGATGCCCGGATCGAAAACGCCCAGACCACCGGGTTGCCAGATCCAGGTCTGCCCGGGATGCCACTTGCGCACGTCCTCCTTCCAGTCGATCTGCACGCTTTGCAAGGTGCGACTGGCGAGCCAGTCACGGGCAGCTTCAATACCGGGGGGCGTAGCGCGAATGCCAGGCGAACAACGCACTGACGTCCTGCTGCCGGGCCTGATTGACCAAAGCCATCGCCTCGCCCAGCGTGGCGCACGGCGGTTTTTCCACCAACACATGTTTGCCGGCGGCCAGCGCCTGCTGCACCAGTGCGAATCGTCCTTGCGGCGGCGTACAAAACGCGATCGCATCCACCTCCGGGCCATGTTCCAGCAACTCGCTCAACGAGTGAAAGTTCTCCACCCCGGCACAGGGTTTACCTTGCGTGGCGACCGCCACCAGACGAAATCCGGGATCGGCGTTGATCGCCGGAACATGTTGATCCTGGGCAATCTTGCCGTAGCCCACCAGACCGAGACGGATCGGTTGCATCAGTGACTCCTGTTGTTGTCTTGTTGTCGTCAGCGAGTGCGCAGATTAGCCGTAAACGACTGGGAATACCCAGCTGAGTCTGATCAAAAAAACCGCAGATGTCAGCGCTCGGTTCATCGCGCAGGGTAGCGTGCATCAATGCAGCGGCGCAGACGAATAGAGCCTGCTTTCTTTACGTACCTTCCCAGATAGCCGAACGTTAGCCGGCACGCTCACAGAAACGACGCCGTGCTATGCTCCGACAGAGAAAACGAGGGGGTTCCAAATGACCAGATCAGCCACTCAGAGCGTCGCGACTGAAGTTCGCCTGCTTGCCAAAGCCCACAAGGTTACCGCCGATCGTGACAACCTCAGTTGCATGGCGGTGACCATCACGCGCCTGGCCGGTGATGTCGTGGAACTGGACGGTGTTGAGCAATTGCTCGTCAACCTGAAAAGAAAAGGCGTTTTGAGCAAAACAGAAATCATGGCCCTCCAAGGCCGCTACCTGCAGGAAAAAAGGCGTTGCAAAAAGCAACTCAGTGCATGAGTTTCTACCCCTTTGGCGATTTTGAGACTGAAGGTTATCTTCAGAACTCGCTCAAACTCAAAGATCCCATTGAAGTCAAAGAGTCCGAGCACCTCTCATTTGAAGCCAGTATCGACGACGCTCTCGCCTACCTCGCCAAGAAAAAGCCCATTGACTACAAGGCAGTCCTGAAAACACACGAAATACTTTTCGCAGGTTTTTACCCTTGGGCGGGGAAAGACAGGAATGAGCTAGTCCCCCATCTGGCAGTTTTCAAGGGATCGAAAGATGATCCTCATCACACGATATTTGAGCGTCCCGACTTGATCAAACGCTCCGTCGAATACGCCCTCGAACTCGCGGCAAACAAAAAGCGCTTCCGTGCTCGGCCCGGGGAAGTCATGGGTCAGTTGGCTTCTGCGCACCCTTTTCTGGACGGCAATGGACGCACGATCCTGCTCGTATACATGGAGCTGTGCTTTCGGACCAAATTCGCCATCAACTGGGCAATGACAAGCAAAGATGAATATCTGCGAGCCCTCAGTGACGAGATTCGAGATCCTTTCCAAGGTCATCTGGATCGTTACCTGACACCTTTCATCATTGACATCTCCAGCCGTGAAGAGTGGCCTGAAATGATTGGCGGCATAAAAGGACTGGATGGTCTGGATAAAGAGGGCATCACCTATGAAAGCTGGATGATCCTGAGGTTCAGCGGCTCTATAAAACTTATAGAGCGCAGCCCATTGAGTGAGTGTCTGTTTTGAAGCGTCCCTTTTCCCTGCGAATTTTCATTACGTTTGAGTGATTCGACACGCCTGCAGCAGACTGAAACCGAAAAACAAAAGCCTGCTTTTCAGGGCAGGCTTTCACATTCACAACGCTGCAGTCACTTTTGCTGCGCGGTCAACGCCGAGTAACTGTTCATCAGGTTCCGGTAGTTCGGAATCCGCTGCGACAGCAGATTGCCCAGTCCTTCGATGTCGTTGCGCCAGTCGCGGTGCAGCTCACAGGCGACCGAGAACCAGTTCATCATTTGAGCGCCGGCCTGGGTCATGCGGTTCCAGGCGGCTTGCTGAACGGTGGTGTTGAACGTGCCGGAGGCGTCGGTGACGACGAATACGTCGAAGCCTTCGGCCAGTGCCGACAGGGTCGGGAATGCGACACAGACGTCGGTCACGACACCGGCAATGATGATCTGCTTGCGGCCGGTGGCCTTGATCGCCTTGACGAAGTCTTCGTTGTCCCAGGCGTTGATCTGGCCTGGGCGGGCGATGTACGGCGCGTCCGGGAACATTTCTTTCAGTTCCGGGACCAGCGGGCCGTTGGGGCCTTGTTCGAAACTGGTGGTGAGGATGGTCGGCAGGTTGAAGAATTTCGCCAGGTCGGCCAGTGCCAGCACGTTGTTCTTGAATTCGTTTGGCGAGAAATCCTGAACCAGAGAAATCAGACCGGTCTGGTGGTCGACCAGCAGGACTACGGCGTCGTCTTTGTTCAGGCGGTTGTAGGTTGCAGTGCTCATGTTTGATTCCCTTTTCTTGGTTGTGGTGGTTGGCGTTGCGTTGAACATGGGCACAGATTACTGACACCACCGAAACCGATAAATCGGTTGAAAAGCGTTTCACTGTCAACTCATAACGGACAATCCCATGACCCGGATCGGCCTTGTCTGCTTCCGTCTCAATTCACCTCGGGTAAAGGTTTGGCGATCATCAAACTGCACGGCGCCCGGTTGAGGACACTCTCGACCGTCGCGCCGATGAAGCCGTCGAGGCCCTGCTGGTAGGCGGTTCCGAGCACCAGCAGGTCGAACGCATTCTGGCGAGCGAACTGTTCGATCACCTTGTGCGGGATCCCGGTCATCTGGTGTCGGCGTCGAGCTTCGATTGCGTAACGCTCCGCCAGCGCATCAAACGCCTCTTGCTGGGTGTCGTTGATCGCCTCGCACAGGCTGTGATCCAGACTCAGCGTCGGCACGCTCATCGCCGCATCGCCCAGCACCGACCAGTTGCTGACGTTGAGCAGGTGCAACTCGGCGCCGCAAGCGCTTGCCAGCGTGGCGGCCAGATCGAGGATGCGGTCATTGAGGCCTTGGGTCAGATCCTCCAGATGCGACAGATCGATGGCAGCGAGCATTTTCAGCGGCAGAGGATGACGGGCTTCGGTGACCAGATGCACCGGGGCCGGACAGTCGCGCAGCAACAGCCAGTCCAGCGGTCGATGGAATGCCCGATTCAGCGCCGGGACATGATGGGTATCCTTGATCACCAGATCGGCCCGATAGTCGTTGATGTACTCCAGCAGATGCGCCGGCGTGGCCCTGGCCCAGACCACTTCGCTGCTGACCTGCACGCCGCAGCGGGTGTGGAACCGGGCCTGTTGCTCCAGCCAGTGCCGGTGCACTTGCAAATAACCCTCGCGTGCCTGGGCCATCGCATCGTGATCAAACAGACCGGCCACTGCCAGCGCCTGCACATAATCGAACGCCACGATGTGCAGCGCCGCACCGGTTGCCTGGGCCAGAGCCATCGCGCGATCAAAGGCCGGGGTGCGAACCATTTCGGCAGGCGCGATCAACAGCATTCGCTTGAATCTGAGCATACGAACCTCATCCTGGCAGTGCGGTACTGGCCTGAGGGCCAGCCTGACATCCCTGTCGATCGAGTAGTGACCACTTGCCCGGCCAGTATCCGACGGTGCCTTGCGAGGGTTCTGATTTTTATCAAGCAATGGCGCAGCTGCGTTCCCCGCACTGCGCTTTCGTCCGTTCGTCAGCTGGCGCAGGCGGTTGTTAAATGAAATCGATGTCCGTATGCGGGGCACCTATGCTTAACCCACCCCCAACCGCGTGAACCCTCCCATGTCCGAAAAACTTGCTCTGCCTGTGCACCACCTCAAAACAGCGTGCTCCAACTGCAGTGTGCTGGAGTTGTGTCTGCCGATCGGCATGAGCGGTGCAGAAGTCGAGCGCCTGGACACGCTGATCGTGCAACGGGTCAAGGTCAAAAAGGGGGCCGCGCTGTACCGCACGGGCGATCCGCTGCGCTCGTTGTATGCCGTGCGAATCGGCTCGTTCAAGACCAGCATGCTGTCGGTGGACGGCCGTGAACAGGTCACCGGTTTTCACATCCCCGGCGAGATGCTCGGGCTGGACGCCATCAGCGCCGACGAGCATGCCTGCAATGCCTTTGCCCTGGAGGACAGCGAGGTCTGTCCGATCCACTTTGCGCAGCTGGAAAAACTGGCGCAGAACCTGCCGTCACTGCAGCACAACCTCAATCGGTTGCTGAGCCGTGAAATCGTGCGCGACCACAGCATGTTGATGCTCATGGGCAACATGAACTCGGATGAGCGGCTGGCGGCGTTTCTGCTCAACCTGTCACAACGCTTGAGCCTGCGCGGTTACTCGGCGAAGGATTTCGTGCTGAAAATGCGCCGTGAGGAAATCGGCTCCTTTCTCGGGCTGCGTCTGGAAACCATCTGCCGGGGCATCGCTCACCTGCGGGATCAGGGGCTGGTGGAAATCAGCGGCCGCGACGTGCGAATCCAGAACATGGACGGCCTCAAGCAATTGGTTGCCGGCTGCCACCGCTCGCCGCACTGAGGCCGGCCCCGGCCGGTCAATCGCTAGGGGCCCGTTGCCTGACCGCCAGAATGCTGCCCGGCACCGAGTACAGTGCCCGCTCGGTGTTGCTGCCGATCAACCGGTCAACGCCGACCCGATGCACCGTACCCATCACCACCACGTCAGCCAGGTACTGCTCGACAAATTCACTGATCACCGGCACCGGCAAGCCCATGGCGAAATGCCGACGTTCCGGGGGGTACGCCATGACGATCGGCCAGGGTCACAAAAGCCTGATGCAGCGACTCACGCAGTTCTTCGACAAAGTTGCCGTTCCAGCCACCGGTCACCAGCGGTGCGTCACCGTTGAATGCCGCCGACAGGTCATAGGCGTACAACAAGTGCAACGGCGCGTCACATTGCAAGGCCAGGGCGTTGGCCGTCTGGATGATGGTGTCGTTCAAGCCGTTGATCTGCGTGGCCGGATCGAACGGATCCACCGCCGCGACCACTCGATGCGGTAATGCGTAGCGAATCTGATTGACCAGGTGCACCGGCACCGGGCTTTCACGCAGCAAGTGACAATCGAGTGGCGTGATGAACACCCGTTTCAGCACTGGCTCCAGCGCCACATCCTTGATCAGCAGATCGGGCTTGAGTGCCTGCACGGTCCTGAGAATTTCCAGCAACGGGTGCGTAGTGAACACCACATCGACGGTGACCTTCAGGCCATGGCCGTTGAGTCGTTCGACCTCATCGGCGATCCAGCGGCGGTAGCGCCGCAAATAGCGCTGAGCGTCGACTTCGTCGATTCTTTCTTCCCACAGATGCGCAACCGGCACCGGTTCGACAAAGGCCCGTACGTCCAGCGCCGCCCCGCTCGCCTTGGCCAGCGCCATGGCGCGCAGCATGGCGGGTGACTGATGCAGGGTCTGGTCGGCGACCAGCAGCAAACGTTGATATTGCCCCATCACACACCTCCGCTCGGCACCGGCGTTGCACGACCGGCAAGGTTCCAGCCTGCGCTCGCGGCCCACTGCCCGACGTTGATTTACATCAACCAACGGCCATTGAGTGACGCGTTCGCGTGTGTCTGATCCAGATCAGATGCTGGCCTCGGCGACGGCGTAAAACCATCAAAAACAACCGTTGCTCAACCCGTGTCAGCCTTTCAAACCGGATGGAGGATTACCCCATGCTTACAGTCAAAGACCACAACGATCGAGCCGTGGCGGCCTACGCCGCAGTCTCCGGGCAACACTGGATCGAGGCCGTCAAGGATGGGCGTCATGTGTTGATCCGTCCGCTGGCGGAAAAGGATCGCGAGCGTGAATACGCCTTCATCAAGCGCCTGTCGCCCGAGTCCCGGCACATGCGTTTTCTGGCGCAGATCAGCGAGCCCGGCCCGGCAATGCTCGACCAACTGATGGACACCGATAACCGGCAGCGCACGGCGTTCATCGCGCTGGTGCATGAAAACGGCCAACTGATCGAAATCGGCATCAGCCGTTATGCCGCCACCGGCGAGCATGAATGCGAATGCGCCGTCACCGTTGCCGATGAATGGCAACACCTGGGCCTGGGGACGCTGTTGATGGAGCATCTGATCAAGGCTGCACGCCAGAACGGCTTCCGCCAGATGTATTCGGTCGACGTTGCCAGCAACGAACCGATGCGCGAACTGGCCCGGGCGCTGAAGTTCGAAACCCACCACGATCCTGAAGACAGCCGTCAGGTCATACACCGTCTTCAGCTGTAAAACAGCGCCCG
>NZ_JABULD010000135.1:0-12952 GCF_014060985.1 Pseudomonas sp. MD195_PC81_125 | reverse complement strand
TGCCGMAGGTGCGATCTTTTGATCTTGTTCTATGCTGAAAGTAATACCGCAGGGTATGCGTTCAGAGGTCTACGCCATGAACATCAGAACAAGAAGGTACTTCGCGATCTTCATCACCTGCGCCGCCACGCTGGCGCTGTACGGCACTGCGGCCTGGCGGGTCGAGCAACTGCGACAACTGCCCCGCGATTATGCGAGCTGCAATTTCGAGCGTTGTATTCCGCACAATGCGACGCTGAACGCATTGCGCTGATTCGGCTTGCTATCAACCTGTGGGAGCTTGGCTTGCCAGCGATGGCGTCCTATCTGGCGCCACCTGCCACAGCGGCTTGCGCAGTGCGCAATTCATGTTTGTTGCCGCGGAACAGCACCAGCGTCGCAATCAGCCCCAGCACCGCCGCACCGCTGAGCCAGATTCCCGGCGCAGCCTTGTTGTCCAGCACGTGAATCAGGTAAGTACAGGCCGCAGGTGTAAAGCCGCCAAAGGTCGCTGTCGCCAGGCTATAGGCCAGCGAGAACCCGGTCGTGCGCACTTCCACCGGCATGATTTCGGTCAGCGCCACCACCATCGCGCCGTTGTACGAGCCGTACAGGAACGACAGCCACAGCTCGACGATCAGCAGATGACTGAAGCTCGGGTTCGCCACCAGCCACGACAGCGCCGGGTAAGCGGTCAGGATCGCCAGAAGGGTCGCCGCCAGCAGTAGGGGTTTGCGCCCGATCTTGTCGGACACCGCACCCATCACTGGCAGCCAGAAGAAGTTCGACAGACCGATGCACACCGTTACCAGCAGCGCGTCGAAGTCCGACAGATGCAGTTCGGCCTTGCCGAAGGTCGGGGTGTAGGCAGTGATCAGGTAGAACGAAACCGTGGTCATCACCACCAGCGCCATGCCAGCGATGACGATGCCGAAGTTCTGGCCAATCGAGCGGACGATTTCCCGCAGGGTAGGGCGATGTTTGCGCGCCTGGAACTCCGGCGTTTCTTCCAGCGAGCGACGAATCACGAAGATCACCGGAACGATCATGCAACCGATCAGGAACGGCACGCGCCAGCCCCAGTCACCCATCTGCTCCGGGCTCAGCCAGTGGTTGAGGCCCACCCCGAGCAGACCGGCAAACACCACCGCTGCTTGCTGGCTTGCCGACTGCCAACTGACGAAAAAGCCCTTGCGGCCCGGCGTGGCAATTTCCGCCAGATACACCGAAACACCGCCCAGCTCGACGCCGGCCGAGAAGCCTTGCAGCAAGCGACCGAACAGCACGATCAACGGCGCGGCGACACCCAGGGTGGCGTAACCCGGCACGCAGGCGATCAGGATCGTACCGGCGGCCATCAGCGCAAGGGTAATGATCAGGCCCTGGCGACGACCGTGACGGTCAATGTAAGCGCCAAGGAAGATCGCCCCCAGCGGACGCATCAGGAAGCCAGCGCCGAAGGTGGCCAGGGACAGCATCAGGGAAGCGAAGGCGCTGTCGGCCGGGAAGAAGGTTTTGGCGATGGCCGTGGCGTAGAAGCCATAGACCATAAAGTCGAACATCTCGAGAAAGTTACCGCTGACAACGCGAAAAATCGCTTTGCCTTTGCCCGTGGTCGAGGACATTTTCAGTTACTCATTATGGGTTTCTTGTAACGCGTTGCATCCGATGGGGAGCGTGCGGGCCTTTGATCCATAATGGCCGGCGCGCTTTTATGGGGAGATGAAGAATTGTTCACTGGACGGTGGGTTGGGCTTGTGAGTGTGGTGGTTGTCCTCGTGGCCTGTGGCAACGGTGATTCCCTGGAAAGTTTTGGTGGCCCGACCATGGGCAGCACGTATTCGATCAAGTACGTGCGACACGCGGGTATTGCCGAGCCGGCGCAAGTTCGCCGGGAAGTGGAAGGTATCCTCGCTGACGTGGATCGACAGATGTCGACCTATCGCAGTGATTCCGATATCGAGCGCTTCAATGCCTTGCCGGCGAACAGCTGTCAGACCCTGCCCGCCGCCGTGCTCGAATTGGTCCGAGTTGGTAAGCAACTGGCAGAGCAAAGCGAAGGTGCCTACGACTTGACCGTCGAGCCGCTGATGAATCTGTGGGGGTTCGGCCCGCAAGGGCGTGAAGAGAAAGTCCCCGACCCCGCCGTGCTGGCCGAAACCCTGCAGCGGGTCGGCTACCGCCATTTGCGTATCGACGGCGACCGTTTGTGCAAGGACGCCGCTGTCGAGGTCGATTTCAACAGCATCGCCGCCGGATATGCCGTCGACACCATCGCCGCCAGACTCGAATCGATGGGCATCCATGACTATCTCGCCGAAGCCACCGGCGAGCTGAAGGCCAAGGGCAAGAAGCTCGACGGCTCGGCATGGCGCATCGCGCTGGAGGCGCCGCGTGACGATCAACAGGTGGCCGAACGGATCATTCAGGTCGATGGCTACGGCGTGTCCACCTCCGGTGATTACCGCAACTATTTCCTGCAGGACGGCCGGCGCTATTCCCACACCTTCGATGCGCGGAGCGGGGCGCCGGTCCTGCACAACCTGGCATCAGTCACGGTGATTCATCCTTCAGCGTTGATGGCCGATGGACTATCGACGCTGTTGCTGATTCTCGGGCCTGAAAGGGCTTGGGACTATGCCGAAAAACACGACATTGGTGCATTCTTCGTGATTCGTGCCGATACAGGCTTTGTTATTCGCACCAGTGCGGCTTTCGAGCGCCTGAGTCGT
Organism: Pseudomonas sp. MD195_PC81_125; assembly: GCF_014060985.1. Lineage (NCBI taxonomy): Bacteria > Pseudomonadati > Pseudomonadota > Gammaproteobacteria > Pseudomonadales > Pseudomonadaceae > Pseudomonas > Pseudomonas sp. MD195_PC81_125. Next base: position 10,241 of record NZ_JABULD010000135.1, on the reverse strand, counting down.
GCAAAAGTTGACTGAAAACAGTACGAAAGCTGGCGTTGTAGTGCAGGCAAAAGTAGCCTACGACGCGACCAAGGGTTAATGTGCGCGGCGTTGACGCTTCTATAGACTGTGTCCGGGTTCTTTACTGGCCCCCAATTGTTCCTTCGCGCCGCGATTCGGCGTGATTTAGCCGCCGGTGCTGCTGGCACCGCGGCCTGTTCTGAGGAGTACGCATGGCTGTCTACAACTACGACGTGGTGGTGCTGGGTTCCGGCCCGGCGGGAGAAGGCGCGGCAATGAACGCCGCCAAAGCAGGGCGCAAGGTGGCCATGGTCGACAGTCGTCGCCAGGTCGGCGGCAACTGCACCCACCTGGGAACCATCCCGTCCAAGGCCCTGCGTCACTCGGTGCGGCAGATCATGCAGTTCAACACCAATCCGATGTTCCGGGCGATCGGCGAACCGCGCTGGTTCTCCTTCCCGGACGTGTTGAAAAGCGCTGAAAAGGTTATCTCCAAACAAGTCGCTTCGCGCACCGGCTACTACGCCCGTAACCGCGTCGACGTGTTCATCGGTACCGGCAGCTTTGCCGACGAGCAAACCATCGAAGTGGTCTGCGCCAACGGCGTGGTCGAGAAACTGGTGGCCAAGCACATCATCATCGCTACCGGTTCGCGTCCGTATCGCCCGGCGGACATCGATTTCAATCACCCGCGTATCTACGATAGCGACACCATCCTCAGCCTTGGCCACACCCCGCGCAAACTGATCGTTTACGGCGCCGGCGTGATCGGTTGCGAATACGCCTCGATCTTCAGCGGTCTGGGGGTGCTGGTCGAGCTGGTGGACAACCGCGGTCAGTTGCTCAGCTTCCTTGACTCGGAAATCTCCCAGGCGTTGAGCTACCACTTCAGCAACAACAACATCACCGTGCGCCACAACGAAGATTACGATCGCGTTGAAGGCGTGGACAACGGCGTGATCCTGCACCTGAAGTCCGGCAAGAAGATCAAGGCCGACGCTTTGCTCTGGTGCAACGGCCGTACCGGTAACACCGACCAGTTGGGTCTGGAAAACATCGGAGTCAAGGTCAACAGCCGTGGCCAGATCGAAGTCGACGAGGCTTACCGTACCTGCGTGCCGAACATCTACGGCGCCGGCGACGTGATCGGCTGGCCGAGCCTGGCCAGTGCCGCCCACGACCAAGGGCGTTCGGCGGCTGGCAGCATTGTCGATAACGGTAGCTGGCGCTTTGTGAATGATGTGCCGACCGGCATCTACACCATTCCGGAGATCAGCTCGATCGGCAAGAACGAGCAGGAACTGACCCAGGCCAAAGTGCCGTACGAAGTCGGCAAGGCGTTCTTCAAGAGCATGGCGCGTGCGCAGATCGCCGGCGAGCCGCAAGGCATGCTGAAAATCCTGTTCCACCGTGAAACCCTGGAAGTGCTGGGTGTTCACTGCTTCGGTTATCAGGCGTCGGAGATCGTGCACATCGGTCAGGCGATCATGAACCAGCCGGGTGAGTTGAATACGCTGAAGTACTTCGTCAACACCACGTTCAACTACCCGACCATGGCCGAAGCCTATCGGGTAGCGGCGTACGACGGCCTCAACCGGCTTTTTTGACGGGCTCCGGCCGGTGGCCTGAGCCGGCCGGGGAGACCGATTTCAGCAATTCTCGAGGGTGGCAGTGGCCAAACCGGGAAAGTCTGTAATCAGGCTGTCAACGCCGAAGTCGGCGAGTCTGCGCATCAGCGCAGGCTCGTTGACGGTCCACACCGACACATGCAGCCCCTGACGCTGCGCCTTCTGCAGGCGTTCCGGCGTACACAGTGTCCAGTTCAGCGCCAGAATCTCACAGCCATAGCTGGCGGCGACCTTCAACGGGTCGAGCCAGGCGTATTCGGCGACCAGTCCACGCGACACGTCCGGCACCAGCTCCAGCGCCGCCTTCAGCACTTCCCGCGAACTCGAAGTAATGGTGACCTTGTCCAGCAAGCCATGACGCTGGGCCATTTCGCGAATCGCCAGCACGGTGGTGGCGGCGCGGGTGCGTGAAGCGCTTTTGACTTCCAGTTGCCAGTGCTCGAAATCGCACTGCTCGAACAGTTCTTCCAGGGTCGGAATCGGGCACGGCTTGATCCAGCCCGGGCCGCCCTTGCGCGCGTCGTAGGTCACCAGTTCGGCGGCGGTGTGCTCGACCACCTTGCCGCGCCGGTCGGTGGTGCGCTTGAGGGTCGGGTCGTGGATCACCATCAGCTCGCCGTCCTTGGACAGGTGCAGATCCAGTTCGCAACGGCGTACGCCGTGCTTGAGACATTCCTGAAAACTGGTCAGGGTATTTTCCGGTGCTTCGCCCTTGGCGCCGCGGTGGCCGTAGATGAGGGTCACGGTGCTTCCTTAATTAAATGCCTGATTCGTTCTGTTCACGGGCCAGGCGTCGTTCCTGGGCCTGTTTCTGCAAGATATAGCGGGCGAGCAACTGGCGTTGGGCGTCGGTCAAGTGTTCGAACTCGGTGCCGACGTCGTAGCCATCGCCCTTGCGGTCGCAATGGGTGACGCGGGCACGCAGCAGCAGGCCCAGCGCCTGCGGCATCAGCACCAGTTTCACCGACAGGTGCGCGCCCGTGGCGATCGGCGTCGGGTGCTGAAAGTCGATACCGCCTTCGGAGAGGATCACCGGTTGCGGCTCGCCAATGTGACCGAGCACGGTCAGGGCGACCACCTGACTGAGCAGGTCGATGCGTTTGTTCTGGGATTTGAGGAACGCGGCAATCGCCCGGTCGCGCTCGCTGATCTGGCGCAACAGGTGTTGCGACTCGAATTCGCTCAGGTGCAGTTCGCTGAGCAGGTTGAACAGCGGGGAAGCATCCTGCAACACTTCCTGGCCTGCGGCTTCGGGAGCGGACAGGGGCCGAATTTCCAGTGCGATCATGTCCTCGATACGGTAGTATTCGCGGCGATCTTCTTCATCTAATGTCGACATGGCGAACCCATGGTAGCGGCGGTGGTCTGAGTGTAAAGCTGGTTATCGACCCCCGCCACAAGGACGTTCCTTTTCCCTCCGAACAAGCCCCGACATGTTCAGACCTCTCTTCGTATTTATCGGCACGCGTTATACCCGTGCAAAGCGTCGCAATCATTTTGTGTCATTCATTTCCCTGACTTCGATGATCGGGCTCGCCCTCGGCGTGATCGTGATGATCGTGGTGCTCTCGGTGATGAATGGCTTCGATCATGAGATGCGCACCCGCGTGCTGGGCATGGTGCCCCACGCGACTCTTGAAACCGGCGAACCGATCAACGATTGGCAGAGCCTGGCCGCCAAGGTCAAGCGCAACCCGGAGGTAACGGCCGTTGCGCCGTTTACTCAGATGCAGGGTTTGCTGACCAACAACGGCCAGGTGTCCAAGGTGTTGCTCAACGCCATCGACCCCGCGCTCGAGCGCAATGTGTCGATCATCGACAACTTCATGAAGCAGGGCAAACTCGACGATTTGACGCCGGGCAGTTTCGGCATCGTCATCGGCGACAAGGCCGCGACCAAGCTCGGCGTAGGCCTGGGTGACAAGGTCACCTTCGTCGCGCCGGAGGTCAGCGTGACCCCGGCCGGGATGTTCCCGCGCATGAAGCGCTTTACCGTGGTCGGCATCTTTCATGTTGGCGCCGGTGAGCTGGACGGCTATCTGGGCGTCACCAACCTGCAGGATCTGGCGAAGATGCACCGCTGGAAGCCTGATCAGGTGCAGGGCATCCGGTTGAAGTTCGATGATCTGTTCCAGGCGCCGCGCGTGGCCTGGACCATCGCCCAGCAGTTGGGCGAAGACCATTACTACGCCCGCGACTGGACCCGTACCCACGGCAACCTGTATCAGGCGATCCGCATGGAAAAAGCCATGATCGGTCTGCTGTTGCTGCTGATCGTCGCGGTGGCTGCGTTCAACATCATTTCCACGCTGGTAATGGTGGTAAATGACAAGAAGAGCGACATCGCCATTCTGCGTACCCTCGGCGCTACGCCGGGGACGATCATGCGTACGTTCATGGTGCAGGGCACCGTGATCGGCGTGGTCGGTACGGCGATTGGTGCGGTGGTCGGGATCTTCGCCGCGCTCAACGTCAGCGCTGCGATTTCCGCCCTTGAAGGGCTGATCGGCCACAAGTTTCTCAACGCCGACGTGTATTTCATCGATTACCTGCCGTCGCAGGTGCAGAGCCAGGACGTGGTCATGGTCTGCGCCGCTGCGTTGGTCCTGAGTTTCCTCGCCACCCTGTATCCCGCCTGGCGTGCTGCGCGCACCCAGCCGGCGGAGGCGCTACGTTATGAGTGAGTCGGGCATGAGTGATAAAGCAATCTTGAGTTGCCGCAACCTGGGCAAATCCTACGAGGAAGGCCCGGAGTCGGTGCGAGTGCTGGCCGGTCTGCAATTGGAGTTGCACCCGGGCGAGCGTGTGGCGATCGTCGGCAAATCCGGTTCGGGCAAAAGTACCTTGCTCAACCTGCTGGGCGGTCTCGACACCCCAACCGAGGGCAGCGTCTGGCTTGACGGCGAAGAGCTGTCAGCGCTGAGCGAAAAGAAGCGTGGTCTGCTGCGTAACCGTGCCCTCGGGTTCGTGTACCAGTTCCACCACTTGCTGCCGGAATTCACCGCACTGGAAAACGTCTGCATGCCGTTGCTGATCGGCAAGACCGCGATCCCGCAAGCACGTCAGCGCGCTACCGCGTTGCTTGAGCGTGTCGGTCTGGGCCATCGTCTGGAGCACAAACCGGCCGAGCTTTCCGGTGGCGAGCGCCAGCGTGTGGCCATCGCCCGTGCGCTGGTGAACAACCCAGGCCTTGTGATGCTCGACGAGCCGACCGGCAACCTCGATTCGCACACCGCCGAAGGCATTCAGGACTTGATGCTGGAACTCAGCACTTCGATGCGCACGGCGTTCCTGGTGGTGACTCACGACATGAACCTGGCCCGCCAGATGGACCGCGTCCTGCAACTGCAGGAAGGCTGCCTGACTCCAATCGCTTAAGAGCTACTGCGCTCGGAAATACTGCGTTAAAAACAGGCTCGGAATGCTCATTTACAGCCAGTAGGCTCCGCTTCCTCGCCTGTTTTTGCCTTGTCTTTCCTTCGCTCGCTACGCTCTCAAACGATTGGCCGCTTTTTTAAGCTTGATTTTTATACGGTGCCCCAGCGAATGTTCAGACCGTTATCGATCTTTATCGGCACGCGCTATACCCGCGCCAAGCGCCGCAATCGCTTTGTTTCGTTCATCTCGATGACTTCGATGATCGGGCTCGCCCTCGGCGTGCTGGCGATGATTGTGGTGCTGTCGGTGATGAACGGCTTCCAGCGCGAGATGAGCTCGCGCATCCTCGGCATGGTGCCGCACGCGACCATCGTTGGCGTCAAGCCGATCGATGACTGGCAGCCGGTGGCCGCTGCCGCGCTGAAAAATCCCGAAGTGACCGCCGCCGTGCCGTTCACCGAGATGGAAGGCATGCTGTCTTACAAGGGCTTGATGCAGCCGATCCAGATCAGCGGCGTCGATCCGGCCCAGGAAGGCAAGGTGTCGATCGTGGCCCAGCACATCGTGCAGGGGCGTCTTGATGATCTGAAGCCGGGTGAGTTCGGCGTGGTAATCGGTGAAATCACCGCGCGCCGCTTCCGTCTCAATGTCGGCGACAAGATCACCCTGATCGTCCCGGAAGTCAGCAGCGCACCGGGGGGGCATCACCCCGCGCATGCAACGGCTGAACGTGGTCGGTGTGTTCAAGGTAGGCGCCGAGCTGGACGGCTCGATGGGCCTGATCCACGTGGCCGATGCCGCGACCATGCAGCACTGGCAGCCGAATCAGGTGCAGAGCGTGCGCTTGGCGGTGAAGGATCTGTACGCCGCGCCGAAAGTCTCCTCGGACATCGCCGCAGGCCTGGGCGCCGAGTTCAAGGCTGACGACTGGACCCACACCCAGGGCAGTCTGTTCAGCGCGATGAAAATGGAAAAAACCATGATCGGCCTGCTGTTGCTGATGATTGTCGCTGTGGCGGCGTTCAACATCATCGCCACGCTGATCATGGTGGTGAACGACAAAGGCGCGGATATCGCGATTCTGCGCACCATCGGCGCCACGCCACGGCAGATCATGGCGATTTTCATGGTGCAGGGCACAGTGATCGGCATTGTCGGCACATTGATTGGCGGTGTGCTCGGCGTGATTGCCGCGCTGAACGTCAGTGAGATGGTCGGCTGGGTCGAGCGCGTCACCGGGCAGCACATCTTCAGTTCCGACGTGTACTTCGTCAGCAACTTGCCTTCGGAATTGCAGGGCGGGGATGTGCTGTTGATCTGCTCGGCGGGCTTTATTCTGAGCTTCCTGGCGACGGTGTACCCGGCGTTGCGGGCGGCGAAGATCGAGCCGGCTCACGCGTTGAGATATTCGTAAGCGCTGAAATCGCCATCGCGGGCAAGCCCGCTCCCACAGGTATTGAGTTGAGTCACCATTATGTGAACGACACAAAACACTGTGGGAGCGGGCTTGCCCGCGATGGGGCCGTACCTGCTGGCCTCAAGCCTCCTTGGGCAACTCGATCACAAACCGCGTCCACCCCGCAGCCGATTCGCAATGAATCTGCCCACCATGCGCCCGGACGATCGATTGGGTAATCGCCAGCCCCAACCCCGCATGCTCAATGCTGCCTTCCTGCCGCGCCGGATCGGCGCGATAAAACCGGTCAAACAGCCGTGGTAACAGCTCTGCCGAAATCTCTTCGCCACTGTTCTCCACCGACACCTGCACCGCGTGCGGCTGATCGACGATGGACAGGCGTACGCTGCCCGCCACCGGAGTGAAGCGCAGCGCGTTATCCAGCAGATTCGACAAGGCCCGGCGCAGCATGCTGCGATCGCCCTCTATTCGCGCATGACCTTGGCGACTCAGCGTCACCCCGGCGTCTTCGGCCAGTGGCGCGAAGAATTCGAGCAATACATCGCTTTCATCCGCCAGCTCCAGCGCCTCGCGCTTGGGCATCAGCAAACCATGGTCAGCCTTGGCCAGATAAAGCATGTCGTTGACCAGTTGGGCCATCCATTGCAGTTCTTCGAGGTTGCTGTGCAGGGCTTCGCGGTAATCCTCGAGCGGTCGTGGGCGGGTGAGGGTGACCTGGGTGTGGGTCAGCAGGTTCGACAGCGGTGTGCGCAGTTCATGGGCGATGTCGGCAGAAAACGCCGACAGCCGCTGAAACGAGTCATCGAGGCGTCCGAGCATGGCGTTGAAGCTGTGGGCCATTTCTGCCAGCTCCGGCGGCATTTGCGCTTCCGGCAGTCGGGCATTCAGCGATTGTGCAGAAATCCCACGGGCGACTGCACTCATGCGCCGCAGTGGGCGCAAGCCGCTGCGCGCCGCCCAGGCGCCGAGCAGCGCAGTGGCCAGGGCCGACAAGCCGACGGTCAGCCAGATCAGATGCTGCATGCGTTGCAGGAAGTGCTGGTGATGGGTGATGTCCAGCAGCAGCGTCAGTTGTGGTGTATCGGACTTGTCCGGGTAGAGCGGGGCGTTGAGCACGCGGTAGTCGGCGCCGTCATGGCTGATGGTCGACAGGCCGGATTGTTTCGGCAACTCCGTAGGGATCTGCGTCGAACTGTCGTACCAGCGCTGGCCGTCACTGCCGGTAATACGCAGCGCCAGATCGGCCTGGCGGCTCAGCTCATCCGCCAGCCGCGCCTCACGCTGAGCGGGTTGCACATCCTGCAAGGCCCGGCGCAGGCCGATCAGTTTGCCATCCAGCAATTGCTGATCGAGCTCAATGAAGTGCGCCTCGCTGGCGCGGCTGAACAGCACCCCGGCGAACAGCGAGACCACGGCGGTGCACGCGGCGAACAGCAAGGCCAGGCGAGAACTCAGCGACAGGCGACGCATCAGGCTGGACGCTCTTCAAGCACGTAACCCATGCCACGCACGGTGTGGATCAGTTTGTTGGGGAAGTCATCGTCGATCTTCAGGCGCAGGCGACGGATCGCCACTTCGATCACGTTGGTGTCGCTGTCGAAGTTCATGTCCCAGACTTGCGAGGCAATCAACGATTTCGGCAGCACTTCACCCTGGCGACGCAGGAGCATTTCCAGCAGGGCGAATTCCTTGGCGGTGAGGTCGATGCGCTGGCCACTGCGTTCGACCCGGCGGCGAATCAGGTCCAGGCGCAGGTCGGCCAGTTGCAGGCTGGTTTCCTGGGGTGTCGCACTGCCCCGGCGTAGCAGGCTGCGCACCCGCGCCAGCAACTCGGAGAAGGCGAACGGTTTGACCAGATAGTCGTCGGCACCGAGTTCAAGACCGTGCACCCGGTCTTCCACGGCATCCTTGGCGGTGAGAAACAGTACCGGCGTGTCGAGTCCGGCACTTCGCACCGCGTGCAGAATCTGCCAGCCACTGCGCCCGGGCAGCATCACGTCGAGGATCAGCAGCGCATAATCACCGCTCAACGCCAGTTGCTGGCCGCTGTTGCCGTCGGCCACCAGTTCCGTGTTGAACCCGGCCTCGGTCAAGCCCTGGCGCAGGTAGTGGCCGGTTTTCGGTTGGTCTTCGACGATTAGCAGTTTCATGGGCGACTCGAATATATAGAAACGAAAGCGTTATACCGTGGGAGCAGACGGCGCGCGCCAACCTGACAAAGTTGTAATCTGCCTGTCAGGTAGCTGCCAGCGCAGGCGGGCTAGAGTTTCCCACAGGCTGAACCTTTTCTTGTTGGAGTATGACCATGTTTTTGCGCAACCCTCTGGCCGTCGCCGCCTGCTTGCTGGCACTGAGTTCACCTGTCTGGGCCGCTCCCGCACACACTTATGATTTTGGCCAACCGGCACCAGCAGCCAAGGCTACTCGCAGCATTGAAGTTGTACTGAACGACATGTCGTTCGACCCCAAGGCGATTCAGGTCAAGGCCGGTGAGACGGTTCGCTTTGTCCTGGTGAATAAAGGCCAGTTGCTGCACGAATTCAACCTCGGTGACGCGGCGATGCATGCCCAGCACCAGCAGGAAATGTTGCAGATGCAGCAAAGCGGCATGCTGACGCCTACCGGCATGAAAGAAATGTCCCACGACATGGCGGGCATGGATCACGGCAGCATGGGCCACGGCATGAAGCACGACGACCCCAACAGCGTGCTGGTCGAGCCGGGCAAGACCGCGGAGCTGACCTGGACCTTCAGCAAGGCCACCAGCCTGGAATTCGCCTGCAATATTCCCGGTCACTACCAGGCGGGCATGGTCGGCAAACTGACTGTCAGTCAGTAAGCACTCAAAGGCGGGCGCAAAGGCTGATAGAATCCGCTGATTCTTCAGTCAGGTTTCCGCCATGCATCCCGCAGCCGAACATTCGCCGCTGGGCAAATCCAGCGAATACATCGCCACGTACACGCCGTCACTGCTGTTCCCGATTCCGCGCACCGCGAAATGGGCCGAACTGGGCCTGACCGCCGAAACCCTGCCGTATAAAGGTGTGGATTTCTGGAACTGCTTCGAACTGTCGTGGCTGCTGCCGTCGGGCAAACCGGTGGTGGCGATCGGTGAATTCAGCATTCCGGCGGATTCGCCGAACATCATCGAATCGAAGTCGTTCAAGTTGTACCTGAACTCGCTGAACCAGACGCCGTTTGCCGACATCGCCAGCCTGGAAGCGACGCTGGTCAAGGACCTGTCGGCCGCTGCCGGCAAACCGGTCGGCGTGCGCGTACGCAGCCTGAAAGAGGTCGAAGCCGAAGGTGTCGTGGCGTTGCCGGGCGTGTGCATCGACGATCTGGACATCAGCGTCAGCAACTATGAGCATCCGCGTCCGGAACTGCTGCGTTGCGATGATTCGCGAATGGTCGAAGAGAGCGTGCACAGCCATCTGCTCAAATCCAACTGTCCGGTGACCAGCCAGCCAGACTGGGGCAGCGTGGTCGTGGAATATCGTGGTGCGGCGCTGGATCACGCCAGTCTGCTGGAATACATCGTCAGCTTCCGCCAGCACTCGGACTTCCACGAACAGTGCGTGGAGCGGATCTTCCTCGATCTGCAGCGTTTGCTGAAGCCGGAGAAACTCACGGTGTTTGCGCGGTATGTGCGCCGCGGCGGGCTGGATATCAACCCGTATCGCAGCACCGAAGCGGTACAACTGCCGAACCACCGACTGGTCCGTCAATAAACATCTGAATTGTGGGAGCGAGCCTGCTCGCGAAGGCTGTGTGTCATTCAACGATGATATCGACTGACACGACGTCTTCGCGAGCAG
>NZ_JABULD010000545.1:0-5916 GCF_014060985.1 Pseudomonas sp. MD195_PC81_125 | reverse complement strand
ATTGCCTTCGCCGGCAATGGGGGCTTTTTCGTGGGGCTTACTTCTCGACGAACGCACGCTCGATCAAGTAATCACCCGGCTCGCGCATCCGCGCCGAGATCTTCAGGCCGAAGCTGTCGAGCACTTCGCTGGTCTCGTCGAGCATGCTCGGGCTGCCGCAGATCATCGCGCGGTCGTCCTGCGGGTTGATCGGTGGCAGGCCGATGTCGCTGAACAGCTTGCCGCTGCGCATCAGATCGGTCAGACGGCCCTGGTTCTCGAACGGCTCGCGGGTCACGGTCGGGTAGTAGATCAGCTTGTCACGCAGCGCTTCACCGAAGAACTCGTTCTGCGGCAGGTGCTCGGTGATGAACTCGCGATAGGCGACTTCATTGACGTAGCGCACGCCGTGCACCAGGATCACTTTTTCAAAGCGCTCGTAGGTTTCCGGGTCCTGAATCACGCTCATGAACGGCGCCAGACCCGTGCCGGTGCTCAGCAGATACAGGTGCTTGCCCGGGTTCAGGTCGTCCAGTACCAGAGTGCCGGTAGGCTTCTTCGAGATGATGATCTCGTCGCCTTCCTTCAGGTGCTGCAACTGCGAAGTCAGCGGACCATCAGGCACTTTGATGCTGAAGAACTCGAGATGCTCTTCCCAGTTCGGGCTGGCGATCGAGTAAGCGCGCATAAGCGGGCGGCCATTTGGCTGTTGCAGGCCGATCATCACGAACTGACCGTTCTCGAAGCGCAGGCCCGGATCGCGGGTGCACTTGAAGCTGAACAGAGTGTCATTCCAGTGATGAACACTGAGGACACGCTCGTGGTTCATGTTGCTCATGTACGTGGGACTCCTGGATATTGGGTCTGCGCTCGCCTTGCGGCCGACAGTGCGCAATTGCAACGCATTCTAATAGCGACGACAATATCTGTTAACTGGATTATTAAGATAAGGGTTATCGGTTATATCGATATGCGATTTACTCTTCGTCAACTGCAAGTCTTCGTCGCCGTCGCCCAGCAGGAAAGCGTATCCCGTGCTGCGGGTCTGCTCAACCTCTCGCAATCGGCGGCAAGCACCTCTATTACCGAACTGGAGCGCCAGTCCAGCTGCCAGCTGTTCGACCGCGCCGGCAAACGCCTGAGCCTCAATGCTCTGGGCAAACAGCTGCTGCCGCAAGCGGTGGCCCTGCTTGATCAGTCCAAGGAAATCGAAGACCTGCTCAACGGCAAATCCGGTTTCGGCTCACTGTCGGTGGGTGCCACCCTGACCATCGGCAATTACCTGGCGACCCTGTTGATCGGCGGCTTCATGCAGCGCCATCCCGAAAGCCAGGTAAAGCTGCATGTACAGAACACGGCCAATATCGTGCATCAAGTCGCCCACTACGAAATTGATCTGGGTCTAATCGAAGGTGACTGCAGCCACCCGGACATCGAAGTGCAGAGCTGGGTCGAAGATGAGCTGGTGGTGTTCTGCGCGCCGCAACATCCGTTGGCCAAACGCGGCAGCGCGACCATGGAAGAGTTGACGCACGAAGCGTGGATTCTGCGCGAACAAGGCTCCGGTACGCGGCTGACGTTCGATCAGGCCATGCGTCACCATCGCAGTGCGCTGAATATCCGTCTGGAGCTGGAGCACACTGAAGCGATCAAACGCGCGGTGGAATCAGGATTGGGGATTGGCTGTATTTCGCGGCTGGCGCTGCGCGATGCGTTTCGGCGCGGCAGCCTGGTGGCGGTGGAAACCCCGGATCTGGATCTGGCGCGGCAGTTCTACTTCATCTGGCACAAGCAGAAGTATCAGACGTCGGCCATGCGCGAGTTTCTCGATCTGTGCCGCGCTTTCACCGCCGGGGTGCAGCGCAGCGACGAGATCGTCTTGCCAAGTATCGCTTAAAGCAGAATCACCGCCCACACCAGGGCAATCATGCTCAGGGCCACGAATTGCGCGGCGCTGCCCATGTCCTTGGCGTTCTTGGACAGTGGGTGAAGTTCCAGGGAAATGCGGTCAATCGCCGCTTCTACTGCCGAGTTCAACAACTCGACGATCAGCGCCAGCAGGCAGACGGCGATCAGCACTGCCTGTTCGACGCGGCTGACATTCAGGAAAAACGTCAGCGGAATCAGCACCACATTAAGCAGCACCAGTTGGCGAAATGCCGCTTCGCCGGTGAAGGCTGCGCGCAGGCCGTCCAGCGAATAACCGGAAGCGTTGAGGATGCGTTTCAGGCCGGTCTGGCCCTTGAAAGGTGACATAAGGTAAAAACCAACCAGAAAGGAGTGGGAAAGCTAGAGCAACAAAAGTCAAAAAAAGCGTGAAGACGCCAGCCTTTATTGGCTCGGAATTGACTCAAGTTGTTGCAGAAGTAATGCCGCCTGTGTCCGGGTGCGTACGTTCAACTTGCGAAAGATCGCCGTAACGTGAGCCTTGATGGTCGCTTCGGACACGTTCAGCTCATAGGCAATCTGCTTGTTCAGCAGGCCTTCGCAGACCATGGTCAATACGCGGAACTGTTGCGGAGTCAGGCTGGCAAGGCCGTCGCTGGCAGCTTTGGCTTCGGCGGAGACGCTGACCGCTTCGAACGCCTGCGGTGGCCAGAACACGTCGCCATCGAGCACCTTGCGCACGGCTTGCTGAATCATGCTCAGGTCGCTGGACTTGGGAATAAAGCCACTGGCACCGAACTCGCGGGACTTGACCATGACCGAGGCCTCTTCCTGCGCCGAGACCATCACCACCGGAATCTGCGGATATTGACCGCGCAGCATGACCAGACCGGAAAAGCCGAAAGCGCCGGGCATGTTCAGATCCAGCAGGACCAGATCCCAGTCGGACTTTTCGGTCAGGCGCGCTTCCAGCTCGGCGATGCTCGCCACCTCCACCAGTCGTACATCCGGGCCAAGGCCCAGAGTCACCGCTTGATGCAGTGCGCTACGAAACAGAGGGTGATCATCGGCAATCAGGATGTCGTATGTGGCCATTATTCAAATGATCCTGTTTTTGATGGCAGACCCGACGCATTCGGGCCTCGCCAAAGCAACTCAAGAGAGCGCTGCACAGCGCTATCCACAGGGGCACGTTCAACGCCAATCACAAGCAAACACGGCGTTTCAAACCTTGGCCGCACCCTAATCGGCGCCAAGCATGCCCAGCGAAGCCGGGGTGGTCAAGCAGCACCGCCGCCGCTGCGTGAAGTATGGGCCACTATGGCGCCAACACTGCCTGCGGCTTTCGTATATAAGGCAACAACTCGGCGTGGGCCGGGGTCGACTCGTTCATGTCCAGCTGTTGTTTGGCGCCCAGGTAATGCTGGCTGAACACATCGAAATACGCGTCCAGTGCCGAGGCCGCATCGCTGTCCCCCGCCAATTCGAGGCACAACGCCGCAACTTCGGCGGTGCACAGGTGTTCGCTACGGGTGGAGCGACGCAGGCGATAACGCGAGAGTCTGTCGGGCAACAGGCTGAGAATCGGCAAGCGATCGAAATACGGACTCTTGCGGAAGATCTTGCGCGCCTCGGTCCAGGTTGCATCCAGCAAAATGAACAGCGGACGCTTGCTGCAATCGACGGCGACGGTGTTGGTCACCCGTGACGGTTCTACGTATTCGCCAGGAAATACCAGGTACGGCTGCCATTGCGGGTCGTTGAGCAGCGCGAGCATCTGCGGGTCAGGCTCGGTGCGCGACCAGATGAACGCGTGGTTGTCGCGCACCACATCGGCAATCAGCCAGCCGGTGTTGCTCGGTTTGAACACTTCCTTGCCGGTCATGATCAGGCACACGCCGGAACGGGACTCGACCGTTGGTCGCCAGGCGCACAGGCAATGGCTGATGATCACCCGGCAGTCGCGGCAACGTTCGGAGCGAAAACCTCGGGCCTGAATCGGCTTGATGCCCTCGTCCTCGCGCTGGTCGCGCAAACGGGCTACAGCGTTGGGGGCATGTTTGATCACAGGCAACGCACCACAGCAGGAAAACTCGACACGCACAGCACTCGGCAAAGTAATAAAAGGCCGGCAGTTTACCAGAGCGGCGAGCGCAAACCTGTACCGTCCCGACCGGCTCCCCTATAATCCTGCGCCACTGAACGCACAGCCACAGGGCTGGTCGAACCACCAGTCACTGAATCAGGAGAGTTTCATGCTGCGCCTTATCGTTCCCACCGCCGCCATCGCGCTGGCGTTGTCCTTCAGCGCACAAGCAGCGTCGTTGAAAGAGCAGAATCTGAACAAAGAACTGCGCAACATCGCCGAACAAAGCAGCGTCGGTACGCCACGGGCGATCAACGAAGACATTCTCGATCAGGGCTACACCGTTGAAGGCATCACCCTGATCAACCACCTGAGCGTGCAGGCCAGCCACGCCGAAAAGATGCGCGCTGATCCAAAAGCGGTGTATTTCCAGCTGGGTGCTTCGGTGTGCAATAACCCGTCGTACCGCAAGCTGATGGCCAAAGGCGCGGTCATGCGTTACGACTTCACTGAATATAAAACCAACAAAGCCATCGGCTCGGCCAGCTATCAGGATTCCGATTGCCCGAAAGCGGCCCCGGCGAAGAAGAAGTAATCACCGGGTATTGGCGCGCCGCTGTTCATCCTCGGCGCGCAATTCGGCCACCAGGGCCTGTAAATAGCGTGAACGCCGTTCACCACCCGCCAGACGTCGGCAGCACTCCTCTTCGAGACTGACTTGATTGGCCTCGGCTGACGCTTTCAACATCCGATACAGCTGCGTATCGATTTCCAGAACCACTCTGGCCATCTATCCCCGCCTCCTTGCCTGCTACCCGCGAATCCCTGAAAAGCGCGCACCCTGCGTACGTCGGCTGACTCCAAGCTGTCGTACAGTGCCTGTAAGTTAGTAAATCAGAGCGATTGCTCTACGGCGTACGTTCGGACGAGCGGTGAACATTCTTTGCCAATCGATACCCAAGGCCTGCCAGAAAATACTGCTCGGCGTAATGATCAACTCAGCGCAATGGCTCGCGAGGGTCTAGATTCAAAGTATTCCCGATCATCTGTTCACGGCAGGACAAGGAGCTGCCGAGTGTGTGTTTTTTTGCAGCGCGGCACTGACGCCGCACGTCAGGGCCACAAGCTCTGTGCAGAAGGAGACGTTGAATGCCTTACCAACCGAATGACCTGCTCAGCCGGCATTTTCAGGAACAACTTCCCGACCTCATCAACAAGGTCGAAGAACAACTCAACCAGGTTTCTCCCAACAGCCCGAACCTGCCGATCTATCGCGACATGATCCTGACCGTGCTGCGCATGGCCCAGGAAGATCACAACCGCTGGAACGCCAAGATTACCCTGCAGGCCCTGCGTGAACTGGAGCAGGCGTTCCGGGTGCTGGAACAATTCAAGGGGCGACGCAAGGTCACCGTGTTCGGCTCGGCACGCACGCCGGTCGAGCATCCTCTGTATGCAATGGCCCGGGAACTCGGCGCGGCCCTGACACGTTCAGACATGATGGTCATCACCGGCGCTGGTGGCGGAATCATGGCCGCCGCGCACGAAGGTGCCGGACGTGACCACAGCCTCGGGTTCAATATCACCCTGCCCTTCGAACAGCATGCCAACCCGACTGTGGACGGCACAGGCAACCTGCTGCCGTTCCACTTCTTCTTCACCCGCAAACTGTTCTTCGTCAAGGAAGCCGATGCGCTGGTGCTGTGTCCTGGCGGGTTTGGCACACTGGACGAGGCACTGGAAGTCCTGACCCTGATCCAGACCGGTAAAAGTCCGTTGGTGCCCGTGGTATTGCTGGATGTGCCGGGCGGTACTTTCTGGCAAAGCGCACTGGATTTCATTCGCCAGCAACTTGAAGAAAACCGCTACATCCTGCCCACCGACCTGAAACTGATGCGACTGGTCTATAACGTCGATGAGGCGGTGCAGCAAATCAACCAGTTTTACAGCAACTTCCACTCCAG
>NZ_JABULD010000024.1:0-19400 GCF_014060985.1 Pseudomonas sp. MD195_PC81_125 | reverse complement strand
TGTAGGAGCTGCCGAAGGCTGCGATCTTTTGATCTTAAAAATAGCTTGCGAAAGGAGAACGATCGTTCTACTGTTCGCCACATGAACGAAATCAATGACACCTCGACCCGCGACATCATTCTGGATGTCACCGAAAAGTTGATCTACAAAAGTGGCATTGCGGCCACCGGCATGGATCTTCTGGTGAAAACCGCCGGCGTCTCCAGAAAAAGCATCTACCGCTACTTCGCCAACAAGGAGGAGCTGACCGTCGCCGCCCTGCAACGCCGCGACGTGCGCTGGATGCACTGGTACCGCAGCGCTGTCGATCAGGCCGAAACCCCGGCCGACCGCCTGCTGAACCTGTTTACCGTGCTCAAAAGCTGGTTCGCCTCGGAAGGCTTCCGCGGCTGCGCCTTCATCAATACCAGTGGCGAGACCGGTGACCCCGAAGATCCGGTGCGCCAGGTCGCCAAAGACCACAAACAGAAGCTGCTCGACTACCTGTGCGAGCTGTGTACCGAACATGGCGTCGAAGATCCGCAACGTCTGGCCAGGCAGTTGCTGATCCTGATTGACGGCGCCATTACCGTAGCGCTTGTGATGGGTGATCACAGTGCCGCTGATAATGCGCAATGCATGGCGCGTAAGTTATTGGACCTGTAACGCCTTAAATAAGCCTGAACCGTTGTTTAATCGTTTATTAGATCGGGAGACTGACAATGTCGACTGCTGCCCAAGTGCGTCCGCCTTTACCGCCGTTCAACCATGAATCGGCCATCGAAAAAGTTCGACTGGCCGAAGATGGCTGGAACTCCCGCGACCCCGAGAAGGTGTCGCTGGCCTACACACTCGACACGAAATGGCGCAACCGCGCCGAGTTCGCCAACAACCGTGAAGAAGCCAAGGCGTTCCTGACCCGTAAGTGGGCCAAGGAACTCGATTATCGCCTGATCAAGGAACTCTGGGCCTATTCGGATACGCGGATTGCCGTGCGCTACGCCTATGAATGGCGCGACGATTCGGGCAACTGGTTCCGTTCCTACGGCAATGAAAACTGGGAGTTCGATGAGCACGGCCTGATGTTCCAGCGCTATGCCTGCATCAACGACATGCCGATCAAGGAAAGCGAACGCAAGTTCCATTGGCCGCTGGGTCGGCGTCCGGATGATCATCCGGGGCTCTCCGATCTCGGTCTCTGAGTTCATGTAGATCGAAAATGTGGGAGCGAGCTTGCTCGCGAAGGCGTCGTGTCAGTCAATACTCAAGTAACTGACAAACCGCTTTCGCGAGCAAGCTCGCTCCTACACTGGTCTTGTAGTGGTCAGGCGACGGCGGCAGTCTTTTCAGCCTCCAGTTCCCGCACCAACGGCAACACACGCTTGCCGAAATACTCCACCTCCTCCTGAAAGTGCAGAAACCCCGCCAACACCAGATCCACCCCCACCGCTTTCAGCGCCACAATCCGCTCGGCAATCTGCTGTGGCGTGCCGATCAGGTTGGTCTTGAAGCCATCGTTGTATTGCACCAGATCCTCGAACGTCGATTTCGCCCAGTTGCCCTCACCTTCCGGCGACGCCTTGCCCGCCTGCTTCGCCGCGTCACCGAAAGCATTCACCGCTTCCGGGTCGGCCTGGTCGATGATCTGCGCCAGTACAGCGCGGGCCTCTTCTTCGGTGTCGCGGGCGATGACAAAAGCGTTGACGCCGATTTTCACCGAATGATTGTTTGCCGCCGCTTTGGCCCGGATGTCATCGACCTGCGCCTTGATCCCTTCGACGCTGTTGCCGTTGGTGAAATACCAGTCCGAAACCCGCGCCGCCATGTCCCTTGCCGCACGGGAACTGCCACCCTGGAAGATTTCCGGGCGGCCCAGCGGTTTCGGTTTGAGGGTGTAATTGTCGAAACGGTAGAAGTCGCCGCGAAAAGTGAAGTTGTCCTGGCTCCAGATCCCGCGCAGCGAGCGGATGAATTCCTCGGAACATCGACGGTCGCCAGTTGCTTGGCTGCCAGCGCCGGTTGCCAAGGCCCCGGCAGAATCGCCGCGATCACCTTGAGCCTGGTGGTAGCTGCCAGCAGCGCATGACTGAACGCCACCGATTCATGCTGGAACTCGGCACCGTAACCGGCGGTAAAGCGGATCTGCGTCAGGGCATACTCGAACCCCGCCGCTTCGGCGAGTTGCGCCAGTTTGCGGTTGTAGTCGATGCCCCAGTCGGTGCGCTGCTCGATCTTGCTGACCACCAGGCCGCCACTGACGTTCGGCACCCAGTAGGCGAATTTCACGGCTTGCTTGCTCATTGGCGTGTCCTCGGGATATTTGCGGAGATGTGGGGGATAGAGCAGCAAGCGTGCCAGGGTTGAAATGCCCGGTTTTGTTGGGCTTGGGGCTGATGGTGTTGCATTCTTGGAGGGTAATTTGTCGTCGAGGTGTTGGGTAGGCAACAGTTGAATAGCCTTTGCCTGTGCAGGCCGCGTCGCTGGCAAGCCAGCGATGCGGCCATACGGGTCGCCGCAACACTTGGAAATGAGTAACATGTCAGCCCTTCCCCGCAGCCCTTCTGCGCCCTGCCGAATAAGCCGATTCCATGCCTTTCGAACTCAGCGTTGACCTCACCACCCTGGCCGTTCTGGCCCTTGTCGCTTTCATTGCCGGTTTCATCGACGCCATCGCCGGCGGCGGTGGTCTGCTGACCACGCCCGCGCTGCTGACGGCCGGCCTGCCGCCACACCTGGTGTTGGGCACCAACAAACTCAGTTCGACTTTCGGCTCGGCCACCGCCAGCTTCACCTTCTACCGGCGCAAACTGTTCCATCCCCGGCAATGGATGCACGCGATCGTCGGTACCCTGGTCGGGGCGTTGACCGGCGCGATTGTTGCCCATTACCTGCCGGCGGAATGGCTGAACAAGATGCTGCCGGTGATCGTCTTCGCCTGCGGCCTGTATCTGTTGTTCGGCGGAACGCCAAAAGCGCCGCTGGACAGCGACGCACCCATCAAGAAGAAATGGCAATCGAGCCAAGGCTTCAGCCTCGGTTTCTACGACGGCGTGGCCGGCCCCGGCACGGGCGCGTTCTGGACCGTCAGCAGTCTGCTGCTCTACCCCATCGACCTGGTCAAGGCCAGCGGTGTAGCGCGCAGCATGAACTTCGTCAGCAACATTGCGGCGCTGTCGGTGTTCATGTTCTCCGGGCAAGTGGACTGGATCATCGGCCTGAGCATGGGCCTGTCGGTGATGGTCGGCGCATTCTTCGGGGCGCGCACCGCGATCAGCGGCGGCGCCAAGTTCATTCGTCCGGTGTTCATCACGTGGTGCTGGGGCTGACTGTGCGCCTAGCCTGGCAGCACTGGTTCAGCGTGGCCTAAACGGCGCGCCACGTAGACGTCGATCAGGTAACGGGCAATCGATTTTGACGCCGGCAACGGCGGCAAATCGTGCACGTTGAACCACTGGGCGTCTTCGATTTCGTCTTCCTGGCAAACGATCTCGCCACCGGCATATTCGGCATGGAACCCCAGCATCATCGAGTGCGGGAACGGCCAGCACTGACTGCCCATGTACTGGATGTTCTTCACCTCGATGCTGACTTCCTCGCGCACCTCGCGAATCAGACAATCCTCGGCCGACTCGCCTGGCTCGGCAAACCCGGCCAGCGTGCTGTAGACCCCGGTGACGAAACGCGGTGAGCGCGCCAGCAGGATCTCGTCACCACGGGTGACCAGCACGATCATGCTCGGCGAAATCCGCGGATAACTGCGCAGCTCACACGGCTGGCAATACATCGCCCGCTCCCTCGGCACCTGCATCATCGCTTGCCCACAGTTGCCGCAAAAGCGATGTTCGCGCGCCCAGGTGCCGATCTGCGCGGCATAACCCAACACCTTGTAGACGGTGTGATCGCCATCGAGCATGAACGCCCGCAGCCCCTTCCAGTTGCAGCCCGGCACTTCGCTGTGACTGTGCAGCTCCAGCAGATACACCGGCTCGCCATCAAGATGGCCGATGCCATGCTCGGCGAGGATCGACAAGTCCTGACGCTTGAGCCATTCCCGGGGGAACAGCGCGCCGTTGTCATCGAACAGAAAGCCTTCGGGGCTGCGCGCCACGGCCCAGCCGCCGGGTTGATCGGTGTCCAGTACTGCAGTGGTCCAGCGAGCTGTCATGGTTTCTCAATCCAGAAATTCGGGTTTCTGTTTACTCATATGGGCGGCCATGGCCACGCGCAAGTCGGTGGATTGCAACATGGCGGCGTTCCAGGTGGCAACGTATTCGAGACCGTCGTCAATGCGGTGGTCACGCATGTAGCTGATCATTTCCTTGGTGCCGGTGACCGCGATGGGCGATTTGCGGGCGATCTCGCGAGCAATGTCCATCACGCCTTCGAGCAGCAGTTCCTTGTCACTGTACACACGATTGACCAGGCCAATGCTTCGCGCTTCTTCGGCGCCAAAGGTGCGACCGGTATAAGCCAGTTCACGCAGCATGCCGTCGCCGATGATCCGTGGCAACCGTTGCAAAGTGCCAACATCGGCGGCCATGCCGATATCGATTTCCTTGATCGAGAACTGCGCATCTTCCGCAGCGTAACGCATGTCGCAGGCGGCGATCAGGTCGATGGCACCACCGAGGCAATAGCTTGAATCGCCGCCAGCACCGGTTTGCGGCAATTATCGACGGCGTTGAACGAGGCTTGCAGGGTCAGGATCTTGCGCCGCAGCAGACGCGCGTTACGGCCAACGTCCTTGCCCAGTTCATTGGCGACGCCAGCGAGCATCATCAGGTCGATGCCGGAGGAAAAGTGTTTGCCGTTGCCGCTGAGCACCACCACTCGCACTTCGTCGGTGTCATCGATCCACTGGAAAATCTCGACGATCTCGCTCCAGAACGCGGCGTTCATCGAGTTGATCTTTTCCGGACGATTGATCTGCACATGCGCGATGTTGTCGGCCAGTTCGACGCTGAAGGCGGTGTATTGAGTCATGGCAGTGATCCTTTACCGGGCAGAAAATGAGGCCCGAACTATAACAAGGCATCACGATGGCGGTTCGGCCAAATGCGGGACTGACTTCCACAAAGAATTTTGCCGCGCTCCAGTCCGTGTAGGAGCTGCCGCAGGCTGCGATCTTTTGACTTTGAAGATCATGCGGCAGCTCCTACAATGCTTTGTATCGATGCAAAAATGTGGGAGCCAGCCTGCTGGCGATGAGGCCGCCCCGATCTAACCGCCCTTCACCGCCACATACGCCGCCGTCTCATAAGGCACCGTCAGCACATGCCGCCCGCGCAACGCCGGCTCCGAGGCAATCAGCGCGCGAATCTGCTCATCGACCTTGTCCCGCTGCGCCTGCGGCAACGCGGCAATGAAACTGGTGGAGCGCACCCGATTGAAAATCACGTCCTCCGGCGAACCGGTATGTCCATGGTGGAACTGCTGCAAGTGCAACGGCCCGAACGCCGGATGCGGAAACACCTGACGCCATTGGCCGGTGTAGTAACGCGGCGTGTCCCCTTCCAGCGCGTTAACGATGGCATCGAGTTTCGGCACCCAACTGACTTGCGTGTCGCGCAGGTTCCAGATCAGGCCAAGCTTGCCGCCGGGCTTGAGCACCCGGGCGATTTCGCTCAAGGCCTCGGGCGTGGCGAACCAGTGAAACGCCTGCGCGCAGACCACTGCATCCACCGACGCATCCGGCGGTGGCAGATCGGTCGCCGTACCGCTCACCGCCAGCACCTGCGGCCAGGCGGCGGAAAGTTTTTCCAGCATCTGCGCCACCGGCTCCACGGCGATTACCTGTGCGTCAGTCGCCACCAGCCGGCCGGTGAACTTGCCGGTACCGGCACCCAGATCGATGACCGTCTTGTGACTGTCCAGACCCAAGGTCTGGGTCAACCACTGGCTGACCTGCGGCGGGTAGTCCGGGCGCCCTTTGATGTAGGTGTCGGCGGCAGTCTTGTAGCCGGCAGCAGCGGAGTGATGGACCTGATCGTTCATGGCAGTTCCTCGTATGGCAGCGCGGTGACATCGTCAGGCGCTGGATGGACGGCTGGCGTTCCTGAGCATAACGCCACAATTTGCGCTTACCTTGAACAGAGCCTGACAAAGCCATGAATAAAATGCCGTGCTGTGGTGTTCAAAGTGAAACATAACCCTCTGTGGAGCCTTGCCCATGACTATCCGTTCCGTTATGTTCGCCGCCCCGTTGCTGCTGGTGACCGCGTTGTCTGCGTCGATGGCGTTTGCCAACGGTGATGAAAGTGCGCCCGTGCAGAAACCCAATTGCCCCAAAGGCCAGGTCTGGGACAGCCAATCGCAGAAATGCGTGATGCAGACCAGCCGTGCCGTGCCGGATGCCGACCGTACCGATTACGCCTACAGGCTGGCCAAGGACGGTCGATACGAAGAAGCCCTGGCCCTGCTCGACACCCTCAAACAACCGAACACTGCCAAAGCCCTCAACTATCGCGGTTACGCCACGCGAAAACTCGGGCGTACCGATGAAGGCATCGGCTATTACCTGCAATCGGTGAAACTCGATCCGCAGTACGCGCAAGTGCGTGAATACCTCGGCGAAGCCTATGTAATCAAGGGCCGCGTCGACCTGGCGCAGGAACAGTTGCAGCAGATCAAATCGATTTGCGGAACCTCTTGCGAGGAATACCAGGACCTGGCTGAAGCCATCAACGATTCATCGAAAACCTGAAACAGATAAAGGAACGCCATCATCGTCAGCGATCAGGCATTCAGAGCAGAACTCGGACAGCATCTGGCGCGACTGTGGCGCTACGGCCTGCTGCTGTCGCGCAATCGGCACGTGGCCGAGGATCTGGTGCAGGCTACGTGCGTGCGGGCGCTGGAACGTGCCGGGCAATATGTGGCCGGCACGCGCATGGATCGCTGGTTGCTGAGCATCCTGCATTCGATCTGGCTCAATGAAGTGCGCGCCCGCCGGGTGCGTCAGGGGGCGGGCCAGGTCGATGCCGACGGGCAACTGGCCTTCGACGGCGAATACGCCGCACAAACCCACGTCATGGCGGCGCAGGTGATTCGCCGGGTCGATGCGTTGCCGGAAACCCAGCGCGAAACCGTGTACCTGGCTTACGTCGAAGGCCTGTCCTACCGCGAAGTCGCCGAGATCCTGCAAGTGCCGATCGGTACGGTGATGAGTCGTCTGGCCACCGCGCGGCTGAAACTGGCCGAATACCCGCCGCTGCAAGCCGTGCCGAAAACCACCGGAGGTGACCGCCCATGAACAAGCCCTCCGACGAACAACTGGTGGCCTACCTTGATGATGAGCTGGACCCGGCGTATCGCAAGCAGCTCGACAGCGCAATTGCCGACGACCCGTTGCTCAGCCTGCGCGTGCAATGGTTCGAGCGCAGCAGTCTGCCGTACAAGGATGCCTATGACGAACTGGCGCAACAGGCGCCGCTGGAGCGTTTGCAGGCGCGCCTCGATGCCATCCCCGCTCCCCAGCGGCCGGGCTTGAGTCGACGCTGGTTTATCGGTGCGGCTGCCGCGAGTCTGCTGGCGGGCGGCGTATTGGCCGATCGCCTGTTTCTCGCCTGGCAGTCACAGCAGGCGCATAACTGGCGCGCTTGGTGGGCGACTATATGGCGCTGTATGTGCCGCAGACGCTTGATCATTTGCCGGGCGACGAAGCCAGCCAGCGCGTGCAACTGCGTGCGGTGGATGCACGATTGGGGCTGAGTCTGTCGCCGGCACTGGTGAGGTTGCCGGGCGCGGAACTCAAACGTGCACAAATGCTCGAGTACGACGGCGTACCGATTGCGCAACTGACCTATCTGGACGCCCGGCACGGGCCGCTGGCCTTGTGCGTGACCCGCTCCAATAGCGGCAGCCGGCCACTGGCGCACGAACGGCGCCATGAAATGAACGTGGTGTACTGGACCGAAGGCGAGCATGCGTGGATGTTGATCGGGCGCAACCCGGCGCCGGAACTGGAAGATCTGGCCAGGCGCCTGATCGAACGGTTGAGCGCATGAGTGCCGCTGCCATTATGCTGAGCGCGTGATTATCCAAGGAGGAACCACCGATGCAGATTTCACCCCGCAGCGCCCTGCTGGTCATTGACGTGCAGAACGACTTCACCCCGGGCGGCCAGTTGGCCGTACCCGAGGGCGATCTGATCGTGCCGCTGATCAATCGCCTCAGCGGCCTGTTCAAACAAGTGATCATTGCCCAGGACTGGCACCCGAGCGGCCACGCCTCGTTTGCCTCGAGTCACCCCGGGCGCAAGCCTTACGATGTGATCCAGTTGCCCTACGGCGAGCAGGTCCTCTGGCCGGATCACTGCGTGCAAGGCACCGTCGGCGCCCAATTTCACTGCGAGCTGAAGCTGCCCCACGCGCAACTGATCATCCGCAAGGGCTGCAACCCGGACATCGACAGCTATTCGGCGTTTGTCGAGGCGGACCGGCGCACCACCACCGGTCTGGCCGGATACCTGAAAGAACGCGGTATCGACACGGTGTACATGGTCGGTCTGGCGCTGGATTTCTGTGTGATGTTCTCGGCGCTGGACGCGCGGGCGGCGGGGTTCAATACGTTTGTGGTGCTGGATGCCTGTCGCGCGATTGATATGGAGGGCTCACTGGCGACGGCCATGGAGCGGATGCAGACGGCCGGCGTTGGCCTGATCCAGTCAAACCAACTCATCTGACCCTGTAGGAGCTGCGGCACGCTGCGATCTTTTGATTCTGATTTCAAGAACAAGATCAAAAGATCGCAGCCTCGTTTCACTCGACAGCTCCTACAGTGGGTTGATGCTCAGCTTGCAGTGGGCAACCACAGCCTGAACCGCGCCCCACCCAGCGGCGAACTTTCTACCGTCAGCGTTCCGCCCTGCGCCTCCAGCGCCCGGCGGCTGATGGCCAGGCCCAGACCAAAACCACCGGTAGCGCGGTCGCGGCTGCGATCCAGGCGATAGAACGGTTCGAAAATCCGCTCGCGCTCGTCATCCGGGATACCAATCCCATCATCGTCGACCCAGATCCCGCAGCCATCAGGGCTGACCTGCACGCCAATCTGGATACGCTTCTCGCAATAGCGCATGGCATTGCGCAGCAGGTTCTGGATCGCTCGGGC
Organism: Pseudomonas sp. MD195_PC81_125; assembly: GCF_014060985.1. Classification (NCBI taxonomy): domain Bacteria; kingdom Pseudomonadati; phylum Pseudomonadota; class Gammaproteobacteria; order Pseudomonadales; family Pseudomonadaceae; genus Pseudomonas; species Pseudomonas sp. MD195_PC81_125. The sequence goes on along the minus strand of NZ_JABULD010000024.1, from coordinate 10,313 downwards.
GGTCAGACGCGGATCCAGCGAAAAGCGTTCGAGCTGACCATGCAGCAGCACATCAATGACGATGTCCGGTGATTCCAGCTCTTCATCGACGCTGCCCAGAATGCTGTCGATGAACTCATCCAGCGAAACCTCAACCTGTTCCGGTAATTGCGCCGGATTCTGCAGGCGGCTGTAAGACAACAGTTCCAGCACCAACTCATCCAGTTCGCGGATGTGCGCCACCAGCCCTTGCAGGCGCTCGCGACTGGTCGCCGGCAAATCATCGGACAGCGCCAGGGCCAGACCGAAATCCAGACGGGTCAGCGGCGTGCGCAATTCGTGAGACACCGCATTGAGCAGGTCGCGCTGCTGGTTGAGCAAATCCTCGATATCGCCGGCCATGGTGTCGAAGACATTGGCCAGGCTGCCGATGTTGGAGCTGGCGGGAATCTGCGTACGCTCGCTCAGGTGGCCTTTACCGAAGCGCTCGGCGGCACCCTTGAGACGCTCCAGATCACGCCAGTGCGGACGAATCCACAACAGCAGGCAAGCGAGCATGGTCGCGCCGATCAGCACGTTGATGCTCCAGTACAACAAATTGACGTCCAGCGGATCCGGCGGCACCACCATTTGCACCGCGACATCGTCGTTCAGCGGGGTCACCGCCAACGTGCGCCAGCCCCAATCGCCTATACGCACCACGTTTTCCCCACGGCGCAAACGCGCCTGCTCGGGGGCGGTGAAACCGGCGTCGTCGATGCGCGCCAGAACGATGTGCAGCGGCTGAAAGTCCTTGTCCATCGACTGCGCCAGCGCCGGCCATTGATCCTGCGGCACCGCGTGAAACTGGCGGGTAATCAGCGATTGCAGGCCCCGCGAATAGTCGAGGTTATAAGTGATAAAGCGCTCGCGGAACGCCATGATCACCAGATCCGGCACCAGATAGATTGCCGCGCTGTAGGAGACGATCGTCACCAGATACAGGCGAAACAGGATTCTGAACATCAGCTCAGCATTCCCATTCGGAACGGCTGAACAGATACCCCTTGCCCCACACGGTCTTGATCTTGCGCGCCTCGCCGGCGTGGTCGTCGAATTTGCGCCGCAGCTTGGAAATCGCCACGTCCACCGAACGATCGGTGCCGTTGAACTCGATGCCGCGCAGACGTTGCAGGATCTGATCGCGGCTCAGCACTTCACCGGCATGCCGGGCCAGCACCACCAGCAAATTGTATTCGCCGCTGGACAGCTCCACCGGTTGATCGCGCCAGGAAACCGTGCGTTCGGACAGGTCGATGCACAGATTGCCCATGACGATCCGGTCATTGACCGTCATCGGCTCACCAAGGCTGCTGCGGCGCAGCAAAGTACGCACCCGGGCCAGCAGAACCCGTGGCTCGCAGGGCTTGGTGACGTAATCGTCGGCGCCCATTTCCAGGCCCAGCACCTGATCGTGGCTGTCGTCGCGGGCGGTCAGCATAAGGATCGGCAGCGTCGCCGAATCGGCCCGCAGCAGACGGCAGACTTGCAGGCCGTCAAGCCCCGGCAGCATCAGGTCGAGAATGACCAGATCCGGCGGATTGATCCGTGCCCGTTCACGCACATGGTCGCCACGCCCGATCACGCTGACGGAATAGCCGTTGCGCTCCAGGTAGCTGGAAATCAGTTCGGCGAGGGCGGTGTCGTCTTCGACCAGGAGGATGTTGGGCATGGGGGTGTTCCAGATATTGCTGTGGTGGATGTCAGACCCTCTTCGCGAGCAGGCTCGCGCCCACATCGATTTTGCGTCGTTCACAAAACCTGTGTGGGGGCGAGCCTGCTCGCGAAAGCGGTCCAACCGTCACAAAAGAATTCAAGGCGTAAAGGATATACGCCTCACCCGTCCCTGAGTAAAACCCTTACACAATTTCACACAGCGCCTACAAAGCTTCACCGCTACCCTCGGCGTCTGGCCTTAGGATGCGGGCTTCAATATTGGGGGTGGTACATGTCGAAAAAACTTCTGGCCGGGCTCGGCCTGATCGCTGTTGCGTCGTTGCTGAGCGCCTGTGATTCATCTTCGAAGGCCGAAGAAGAAGCGCCGCCGGCCACCGTGCGCATCGAAACCATCGAAACCCGCCCCCTGTCGATCAGCAGTGAACTGAGCGGGCGCATCGCCGCACCGCGCATCGCCGAAGTGCGGGCTCGGGTGGCTGGCGTGGTCCTGCAACGCACGTTCCGCGAAGGCAGCGACGTGAAAAAGGGCGACGTGCTGTTCCGCATCGACCCGGCACCGTTCAAGGCTGATCTGGACAGCGCCGAAGCCGCGCTGCGCAAGGCCGAGGCCAACGCCTTTCAGGCAAAGTTGCAAGAGCAGCGCTACGCGCAGTTGATCGACGACAAGGCCATCAGCGCTCAGGACTACGACAACGCCCGCGCCAATGCCCGGCAAACCGCCGCCGATGTGGCCGCCAATAAAGCCGCAGTAGAGCGTGCGAAGCTGAGCCTCGGCTACGCCACCGTCACCGCGCCGATTTCCGGCCGTGTCGGCCGTGCGCTGGTCACCGAAGGCGCGCTGGTCGGGCAGAACGAAACCACGCCACTGGCGCTGATCCAGCAGCTCAATCCGATCTACGCCGACCTTACCCAGTCGACCCGTGAACTCAACGAACTGCGCCGCGCATTCCGTTCCGGGCAGTTGCAGGCAGTCGGTCAGGATCAGGTCAAGGCCACACTGATTCAGGATGACGGCAGTCTCTATCCGTTACCGGGCAAGTTGCTGTTCAGCGACATCACGGTCGACCCGGGCACTGGCCAGATCATCCTGCGCAGCGAGTTCCCCAATCCCGATCTCGACCTGTTGCCGGGCAGTTTCATCCGCGTACGCCTGCAACAAGCGACCGTGCAGAACGGCATCACCGTACCGCAACGTGCGGTGCAGCGTGACAGCGCAGGTATCGCTCAGGTACTGACTGTCGACCAGCAGATGCGCGTGGCGCAGCAACCGGTGCAACTGGGCGCAGTGCAAAACGACCGCTGGATCGTCACCGGCGGCCTCAAGCCCGGCGACCGTATTGTCATCGAAGGCCTGCAACACGCCCGTCCCGGCGAAAAAGTGCAGATCGACGACACCCCTCTTCCCCTTGCCCAGACTTCTGGTCAGTAAGCAGGACGCTCTTCTATGCCGCAGTTCTTTATTGACCGCCCGGTGTTCGCCTGGGTTGTCGCCCTGTTCATCCTGTTGGCCGGTGCGCTGGCCATCCCGCAATTGCCGGTGGCGCAGTACCCCGACGTCGCGCCGCCACAAATCGAAATCTATGCGGTGTACCCCGGTGCCTCGGCGCAAACCGTCGATGAAAGCGTGGTCAGCCTGATCGAAGAAGAGCTCAACGGCGCCGATCACCTGCTGTACTTCGAATCGCAGAGTAGCCTCGGCAGCGCGACGATCAAGGCCACCTTCCAGCCGGGCACCAACCCGGAACTGGCGCAGGTTGATGTGCAGAACCGCCTCAAAGTGGTCGAATCGCGCCTGCCGCAGGCGGTCAATCAGCAAGGCCTGCAGGTGGAGAAAGTCTCCGCCGGCTTCCTGCTGCTGATCACCCTGACCTCCAGCGACGGCAAACTCGATGACGTAGCGCTCAGCGATTACCTGGCGCGCAACGTGATGAACGAAATCAAACGCATCGACGGCGTCGGCAAGGCCCAACTGTACGGCGCTGAACGCGCGATGCGGATCTGGATCGATCCGCAGAAGCTGATCGGTTTCAACCTGACCCCGGCCGACGTCAACGCCGCCATCGTCGCGCAGAACGCCCAGGTTTCGGCGGGCAGCATCGGCGATTTACCCAATCCGTCTACGCAGGAAATCACCGCGACCATTCTGGTCAAGGGTCAGTTGTCGACGCCGGAAGAATTCGCCGACATCGTGCTCAAGGCCAACCCCGATGGTTCTACCGTACGCATCAGCGATGTGGCGCGGGTCGAGATCGGCAGTCAGGAATACCAGTTCGGCACGCGCCTGAACGGCAAGCCGTCCACCGCCGTTGGCGTGCAACTGGCGCCGGGGGCCAATGCGCTGGCGACCGCCACGTTGATCCGGGCGAAGATGGACGAGTTGTCGCGCTACTTCCCGGCGGGCGTCGAATACAAGATTCCGTACGACACCTCGCCGTTCGTCAAAGTCTCGATCACCAAAGTGGTCTACACCCTCGGCGAGGCGATGCTGCTGGTGTTCGCGGTGATGTTCCTGTTCCTGCAGAACATCCGCTATACGCTAATCCCGACGCTGGTGGTGCCGGTGGCGCTGATGGGCACCTTCGCGACCATGCTCGCGCTGGGTTTCTCGATCAACGTGCTGACCATGTTCGGCATGGTGCTGGCCATCGGCATTCTGGTGGACGACGCCATCGTGGTGGTGGAGAACGTTGAACGGATCATGGCCACCGAAGGCCTGTCGCCGAAAGAGGCGACGCGCAAGGCGATGACCCAGATCACCGGAGCGATCATCGGCATCACGCTGGTGCTGGTGGCGGTGTTCATTCCGATGGCATTTATGCAGGGTTCGGTGGGCGTGATTTACCGGCAGTTCTCGCTGTCGATGGCGACGTCGATCCTGTTCTCGGCATTCCTGGCCCTGACGCTGACGCCTGCCTTGTGCGCCACGCTGCTCAAGCCGATTGCCAAGGGCGAGCATCATGAAAAGAGCGGTTTCTTCGGTTGGTTCAATCGCCGCTTCGAGCAACTGACCGATCGCTATCAAGGCTGGGTCGGTTACGCGCTGAAGCGCAGCGGACGTTATCTGTTGATCTATGGCGTGCTGCTGATCGGCATGGGGTTGTGCTTCGCGCGGCTGCCCTCCTCGTTTCTGCCGGTCGAGGATCAGGGTTACACCATCACCGATATTCAGCTGCCGCCGGGCGCGAGCAAGAACCGTACGGTGCAGGTGGTCGAGCAGATCGAGGCGCACAACGCCAGTGAACCGGGGGTGGGGGACAGCACGGTGATTCTCGGCTTCAGCTTCTCCGGTAGCGGGCAGAATGCGGCACTGGCGTTCACCACCCTGAAAGACTGGTCAGAACGCGGCAGCGACGATTCGGCTACTTCCATTGCTGACCGCGCCAACATCGCCCTGAGCCAGATCAAGGACGCCATCGCGTTTGCGGTGTTGCCGCCACCGGTTGACGGTCTCGGTACTTCCAGCGGCTTCGAATTCCGTCTGCAGGATCGCGGCGGTCTCGGTCACGCGACGTTGATGCAGGCGCGTACCGAATTGCTCGCCGCCGCCGAGAAAAAGCCCGATCCTGATGAACGTGCGCGAAAGCGCGCTGGCCGAAGCGCCGCAGGTGCAACTGGAAGTGGACCGCAAGCAGGCCAACGCGCTGGGTGTGTCGTTCGCCGACATCGGCAACGTGCTGTCCACCGCCGTGGGTTCTTCGTACATCAACGACTTCCCCAATCAGGGGCGCATGCAGCGGGTGGTGGTCCAGGCCGAAGGCGATCAGCGCAGTCAGGTCGATGATCTGCTGAAAATGCACGTGCGCAATAACGCCGGGCACATGGTGCCGCTGTCGGCGTTCGTCCAGGCGAAATGGACCCAAGGCCCGGCGCAACTGACCCGTTACAACGGTTACCCGGCGATTGCGATTTCTGGCGAACCGTCGCCGGGGCACAGTACCGGTGAAGCGATGGCAGAGATTGAACGACTGGTCGCCCAAGGGCCGAAAGGCCTGGGTCAGGAATGGACCGGGCTGTCGCTGCAGGAACGTTTGTCCGGCAGTCAGGCGCCGATCCTGCTCGGCCTGTCGCTGCTGATCGTGTTCCTGTGCCTGGCGGCGTTGTATGAGAGCTGGTCGATTCCGACTTCCGTGCTGCTGGTGGTGCCGCTCGGTGTGCTTGGCGCAGTGCTGGCGGTGACTTTGCGCGGGATGCCCAACGACGTGTTCTTCAAGGTCGGCCTGATCACCATCATCGGCCTGTCGGCGAAGAACGCGATCCTGATCATCGAGTTTGCCAAGAGCCTGTACGACGAAGGTCACGATCTGATTGACGCCACGTTGCAAGCGGCGCGTCTGCGGTTACGGCCGATTGTCATGACGTCGCTGGCGTTCATTCTGGGCGTGGTGCCGTTGGCGATTGCCACGGGCGCGAGTTCGGCGAGTCAGCAAGCGATTGGTACCGGAGTAATTGGCGGGATGATCACCGCGACTTTGGCGGTGATCTTTGTGCCGGTGTTTTTTGTGGTTGTGGTGAAAGCCGTAACCCGATGGGCCGGAAAAAAATGATGCTTCACTATAAGACGGTCGGCTTTTACACCTGTCAACATTGACAGGTTCGCCGATGGCCTGAGGCGTTCAGGCTAGCTCCTGTCACGTTTCACTTCGCGGTTTGACTTGAATCAAGAGCTGCTCATGTCGAATGTCAAGGGCAATGCAGATGGCAACCGCTGATGTCGATGGTCTGAAGCCGCCAGTGAAGGGAAGCTACGGATTCGAGTTTGGTCAGGGCAGTGTTCGTGGAAAGACTCGCCGTTGGTATCGACCCTTTTTACCGAGCGATTCGAGGGACAGTCACTTTTTTCAAGCTCCCTGCTGTCGGCTCAGACAAGGGGCAGATTGAAGCCGAATTCGAGTTCCAGGGGCAGAACGGGGATCCTCTTCCGGAAATCGTGACGGTCTCCAAAGGCAAGCTTCATATCCAAAACCGATGCTTTTATGCGCCAGTCCATCTGAAACGAAAAAAACCTTGAACCTCTGTCAAAGCTGACAAAGGTTCAAGGTTTTTTTTGTTCGCCCTCCTGCCACCTGCCAGAACCCATACCCATGCTATGGTTTGCTCGACACCGTCAACACAGAGCCTCCCATGCGCTTCCTCGCCCGCACCCACCCTCGCCTCTCTGCCGCCGCCTTGTTAGGCCTTGCCGCAGGCCTCCTGGCCCCAGCGGAATCCGTCATCAGCAAAATCCTCATCGGCTGGAACGCCGGGGTCTGGACTTACCTGATCCTGATGCTTTGGCTGACCATCCGCGCCAAAGCGCCGGACGTCAAACGTATTGCCGAAGTCGAGGATGAAAATGCCGGGCTGGTGCTGTTTGTCGTCTGCATCGCGGCGTTGGCGAGCCTGGCGACCATTACCGTCGAGCTGGCTGGCAGCAAGGATCTGGAAACCACCCGTAAACTCCTGCACTACGGTTTTACCACGCTGACGGTCATCGGCTCGTGGCTGCTGATCGGGGTGATTTTCTGCGTTCACTATGCCCGGCTGTTTTACACCTGGGACGGCAAGGAGCCGGCGCTGCGATTTGCCGAAGGTCTGACGACGCCCAACTACTGGGACTTTCTGTACTTCTCGTTCACCATCGGCGTGGCTGTGCAGACGGCGGATGTCGGCGTGGCAACGCGTGAGATTCGAAAGATCGTGCTGGCACAGTCGCTGATCGGTTTCGTATTCAATACGGCGATTCTGGGTTTCTCGATCAACATCGCCGCCGGATTGTTCGGCTGAGCGCAAAAAAACGCCCCGACATCTCTGCACGGGGCGTTGTTGTTTCAGCGCATCAGAAGAAATAACTGACTCGCAGGCTGCCACTCCAGTCCTGGTTGACAGTATTGCCCTTGCTGCCGCCAACCTGGCCCGAAACCTGCCAGTTGCGTTGTGCCGGCGTCCACTTCAGACCCGCTCCATATTCAACCCCGCTGCTGGCGCGATCATCATCGAAGCTGTCGTCGTTGATCTTGATCCGGTTGGCTTTGACGAACTCATGGTTGGCACCCAAAGACAGGCTCGGCTCCAACAGACTGCCGTTTTCAAGCGCAATGACTCGCCCCCCCCCTTACACCGACATTGCCCTGAAGCGAACGCATGGTGTCGGCTTCGACTTCAAGACCGTTGTCCAACCGATAGCTGTCGCTCTGGGTCACACCGGTCGATACCCGGACCTGCGGCTCGACAAACCAGTTGTCCTTCAGGCGAATATGCTTGCCGACCGCCACCGAACCGCTGGCGCCCAGAGCCTTGTAATCGCCCTTAGCCCGCGTGCCATCGCTCATGGTGACCTTGGCCTTGTTGTCGAACTGATTGACCTTGGCCATGACGTTGACGAACACGCCGCTTTCAACATCGTAGGTGCTGCCGTAGACGCCGACGTTCAGACTGTCGACCGTCGCGCTGGAGCCGTATTTGAGATCCATGTTGGTACGGCTGGAACCTACAAAACCACCGATCACCCAAGGGCGACCGCCGATGTCCACGGTGGTATCGGCACCACCAGTGACGCCGTTCTGGTTCTGGGTGTAGCCGTCGCCGTAGGCATTTTTGACGTTGTACTGGTTGCCATAAGTGCGTACCCAGACGCTGTTGCTCAGCTTGGTGGTATCACTGTCACTCGCCGCGCGAAGCGCAGCATCGGGGCGGATACTCAGACCACGATCGCCGATCTGGTCGCTAAGCATGTTCATTTCGGCGTTCAGCACGCTGCGGGCACTGCCGGCCAAAGCCAGCGCGGTGTTGGCCGAGGTGCTGACAGTTTCCTTGTCCGGGGTGAGGTACAAGCCCTGCCCCTCCTGCTTCAATCGGTAAACGAATGTGCCGGCATCCACTGTGTCCTTGTTGGCCAGCGCAAAAGCAGCAGTGCCGGCGGCAATGTTGCCGACTTGCACCGGTTCTGCAGTAACCGGCGTCGTGCCCGTGGCAGAAACCAGCAATTGATGCTGACCGCTTGCGGTGCCGGTCACGTTCAGGAAGTCGGTACTGCCTGTTCCCAGGTCGGTGCCCATCACGAAGGTGCCGTTACCTGTGAGATTGCCGACGTTCAGTCGCTGAAATTGCTCGTTGGTGCCCATTTGCACGACACCATTGTTCATGCCCAGTTGCTGCACGGTGCTGTCGTCGGTCATGACCCATCGCGCAGCATTGTTGATGGTCAGGTTAGCCGAGTTATTGATCTGGCCGGTGAGTACCGAACTGTTATCCAGCAGCACACTGCCGTTGGCATCGCTGGTGACGTTACCGGTCAGCGTGCTGCCATTGTTCAGCGACAGGCTGGCGACATTGTCGACGTTACCGTTGATGGCTGAGCCATTGTCCAGGCTGACAGTGGCCGCGGTTCCCGCCACGGCTTCTACGTTGCCGTTCAAGGTAGCGCCGGTGTCGAACCGGGACCGGGTGACATTCTGCAGATTGCCGTTGAGCGTGGCGCCGTTCTGCATCAGCAGTGCAACCGTACTGCCGGTCTCGGCATTCACATCACCTGCCAGGGTACTGCCATCGACATTGAAGTTGGCGGTGGAGCGGTTGATCGCCTTCAAAACCGAGCCATCGCCGCCGATCAGTTCAGAGTTGCCACTGACATTGATGTTGGCGACAGTCCCGGCCCTGGCGGAGGAACCCAGCACGATAGCTGACCCGGTTCCACCGTTCACGCGAGTATTGTCGAGCGTCACGGTACTGGCGTTGACGCCTTCCGAGTCAGTCACGATTTGCAACCCGTCCTTCGCGCCAGTGATCGTGCTGCCCGTCGCTGAAAGTGTTGCGCCGCCCAATTGCACGCCGTAACTGGTAGCGCCCGTGCCGACGACAGTGGAGTCTGTAAGGTTCAGCACGGCAAAACCTACCGCGTTTACACCGCCAGTCACGCCGGTGATGACACTGTTACCCGAAACGGTGGCGGAGGAAGAGGCTGGCGTGTTGATGTTTCGTCCCAGCAGAAGCCCGAAACTGTTGGTACTGGTAATCGTCGAGTTGTTGATCGTTGCATTGCTGTTGAGCAGTTGAATGGCTCCCCGGCCCGCCGCGCTATTGACCGTGGCGCCGGTCATATTCAACGAGGAGGTGTTGGCATCGATACGCCGGCTCTGGCCACCGTTGAAAACGACATTGGCATTTTGTGAAGCGATGGTCAGCGCTGTCGCGTTGTTGACGGTCAACGTTCCCCCCTGGGACACCACCCAGGCTTCCGGTGCAGGTGGATTGGTGACCACTTCACTTTCGCCCGGCAACAGGGTTCGGCTGTAGGCCTCGGGAGAGGCGATCAACGCCGCTGCCATCATCAGTCTGATAGTGTTCGAGTGTTTTGGAAGGAAAAAAATGGACATGGGTACTCCTCAAAACCTGCACGATTACAGAAACTGTTTTTTTGGCAGTGTTGAAAGCTCCCACCCAAAAAACGTCCGACAGCCTAATGAGAAAACCGAATGTTTAATGTAGGAATAGTCCTTATATGAGTGACGATTTGTCCTTCAGAAGTGAAGACATTCAGGATATTTCCCTCCTTGATATCGGTAGAAATCGCGAGAGAGACCGTCAGATCCCTCTCGCGGTGCAAACAACCTCCACTCTGTTAATCAACACAGCGTTAAGCA